>CAKQCC010000137.1 GCA_934216625.1 uncultured Lactobacillaceae bacterium | reverse complement strand
TGTTGACTGATGAACGTCAAACTCCGAAGCGTCAAGCTATTTTTAAATATGACGACGGGATTAAGGAATTCGTTAAGTATTTAAACGAAAATAAGCACACTCTTGGGAACATTATGTATTTTAAAGGTAAACAGCGTGGAATTACGGTCGAAGTGGCGGCCCAGTATAATGACGGCTACACCAGTAATTTATTGTCGTTCGTCAACAACGTCAGGACTCCCGAAGGCGGAACTCACGAAGCCGGCTTTAAAAGTGCCTGGACCCAGGCGTTTAATGAGTACGGCAAAAAGGAAGGGTTGATTAAGTCAAAACGGAAATCACTCAGCGGGAGTGACGTTCGGGAAGGCTTAACGGTTGTAATTGCGTTATGGATTCCCGAAGAATCATTAGAATTCGAAGGCCAGACTAAAGAAAAATTGGGGACTCCTGAAGCCAGGTCGGTCGTTAATCAAATTGTAATTCGGCAACTAGGCTACTATTTAATGGAACACGGTAAATTAGCCCAGCAACTGGTTTTGAAGTCATCAAAAGCTAAGGAAGCACGAGTTGCGGCTCGAAAAGCCAGGGATGCTTCTAGAAAAGGAAACCAACGGAGCAAAAAACAGCAATGGTTACTTTCCGGTAAATTGACCCCAGCCCAATCTAAAGACACCAGTGAAAACGAACTTTTCTTAGTCGAAGGTGATTCAGCCGGTGGTTCAGCTAAACAAGGCCGGGATCGTCGTCATCAAGCCATTCTGCCGTTACGCGGAAAAGTGTTAAATACCGAGCGGGCGAAACTACCGGCAGTCATGAAAAACGAAGAATTGAGTACGGTAATTTACACAGTGGGTGCCGGTGCCGGAACTGATTTCGACATTCGGAAGGCTAATTACGATAAGATTATTATCATGACCGATGCTGATGATGACGGAGCCCACATTCAAATTTTACTTTTGACGTTCTTTTATAAATATATGCGGCCAATGATTGAACACGGCCGGGTTTACATTGCTTTGCCACCACTTTATAAACTTCAGACTAAGCGCGGTAAACACACCAAAATCGCTTACGCTTGGACCAAGGGTGAACTAAATCAGAAAGTTAAGCAATTCGGCAAAAATTACACTCTTCAAAGGTTTAAGGGCCTAGGTGAAATGAACCCGGACCAGCTTTGGGAAACCACGATGAATCCAGCCCGCAGAACTTTAATTCAGGTTACGATCGATAATGCCCAGCTGGCCGAAAAACGGGTTACGGTTTTAATGGGCAACCGGGTTGCTCCGCGACGCCGCTGGATTGAAAAGCACATTCAGTTTACTTTAGGAACTAACGGCAGTATTTTAGATAACACCGCTAAATGATCGTGAGGGATATTTTTGAAAGATCAGCAAAAAATTAAACGTCTGAATTTAGAAACCGTGATGAGTGAGCGGTTTAGTCGTTATTCTAAATCGATTATTCAACAGCGGGCGCTTCCTGACGTTCGGGACGGACTTAAGCCTGTTCAAAGAAGAATTCTTTACGCCATGAGTAAAGATGGTAACACTTACGATAAGGC
>CAKQCC010000136.1 GCA_934216625.1 uncultured Lactobacillaceae bacterium | reverse complement strand
GATGAGGATGGGCCAACCGACCGTTAGCCCACAATTTAGTGTGTCGGTACTTAACTAACGGTAGAACCCGCCGGTGCCCGACCGAATCATGATTCCACCAGGTCAAAATCAAACTGCCGTGAGCTAGCCGTTTCTGGGGATGAAAATGATTATCGATCAGCTGCCGATTCATCGCCCGATGAAACGGGTAATCACCAAAATCTCGTAAGACAAAGCGGTGCGGCAACGGTAAATAATCCGAAGTCCCCTTTTCAATTGCTGAAACCCCTAATTTCAAATCCGGGCTGCGGAAAGCTCGCCGAATCTGGTTAGCGTTATGTAAATTATAATGAAAATGGTTATAATAACGAACCACTACTGGTCGATACCAGACCCTCGTCAACCAATTCGTGTAATTAAAAGCCGGTCGGAGGGCGGTCGCCACCAGCAGCAATAATAGCAAGTCCATTCCGGCCGCTGGAATTCGGTGAAACGTTTTATTTCTGGACCACCTGGTCACTAGCAACCCCAAAACCAGGTTAAAGATTACCGAAAAAACTGGTAAGAAGCGCTGGGGAAATTGAATCAGTGAAGCCAACATCTGCCACTTTCGGGTCAAGAAATTCCACGGGAAGTGGGTACTGCTAAGCCATAAAAAGATTAATCCAATTAATAGGATCAATCGTGACGACCAATTCACTTTACGAAATTCAATAACCGAATCAATGATCACAATCGCGAGTAAAATCAGCGTCAACGTGCCCAAACTAACCAATCGTGATCCGTACGCTTGAAGGTTAAACTGGGGAAAAGTCGGTAAAAGCTGGTTGGAACTCATTACGTCCCAGACCGCGCTCCAGACGTTGCCACTCAATAGTCCCGCCAGAGCTGCGGCACCGATCCCGTCAAGCAGCATTCGCCAGCGGTGGGTTGACTTTAGCCAGCCGCCGACAAAAAAGAACAGTAACGCTAACGTCGCGATGATTGAGGTCATTAGGTGAATTTGCAGCAAAATCGCCATCAAAACCGCTAGCGGTACGACCCGAACCCGACGATCCAGCAGGATCCGGCATCCCGCCAAGATCACAAAGGGCATTAATGCCGATTCAAGGCCCGTAAATTCACCGTTGCCGACCCAGGCCACCAAAAACCAATGACCCATTACGTAAGCTAAAGCGAGAACCAGAGCATCGATTTGGCGCACGTGCATGGCGACGTCCAAATGGTACATCCCCATTCCGCCGACTAGCATCACCAGGAATGACGTTACCAGGCTAAAGCGAGCCCAGTTACCGCAAAGCAGCAATAAGCCCGCTGCGAAATAGTTAATTCCGGGACCGTATAACGCGTTAACGATTCGCCCGCTCCGGTTGAAACCGAACGCGGACAGGAAGTAACTAAAGTGACCCGTTTTCAGCTGCATCGCGTCTTCATAGAACGAGTTCATATGGAAATAAGAATCAAGTCCGCCAACGTAAGGTTGATGGAGGATTTCCGACCATAGCAAAGCCGCCACGAACAGGATCATTAATAAATATGGCCAGTCACGCCTAGCTTGCTTTTTCAATAATTTTGACATTCAATTCCCCTAACC
>CAKQCC010000135.1 GCA_934216625.1 uncultured Lactobacillaceae bacterium | reverse complement strand
TAATTTGAAAGTAAACGTCAGATTAATTGACGCAATTGGTGAGATTTTGTCAAAATACGCTAGTGATGAAACCCGTCGAAAGCACTTCCGGGATGAACTCGGCCAGCTACCCGATTCGGTTATTGAACACTTACTTGACCTAAATTATTCGCAATTTGGCAAATTATCATTGCGGACCATGCGGAAACTAATCCCGTATCTGCAACAGGGGTATCTTTACAACGAAGCGGCCCAAAAGGCTGGTTACGACTTCAAGAAACGACGGATTAACGAGAAATACGTGCAGGAAAACGTCAAAAATCCGGTCGTTTTGCGGGCTTTCAGCATGACTCGAAAGGTGGTTCGGGCCGTAATCCGCCATTACGGGAAACCGGACGCCATTAACATTGAATTGGCCCGCAATCTCGCCAAGAACTGGCGTGAGCGTCGACAAATTGAAGAACGGAACAATCGCTTCCAAAAAATCAACCAGCGAGCTGCGGAACGTTTGCGTAGTAACGGCTTTCCGGTTAACGGTCAAAACATTATCATCAGTAAACTGTACAATGAACAAGATGGCATTGATCCGTACACCGGTGAAAAAATGGATTATCAAAAAGTCTTTAACGGCAACGGTAATTATTACAATATCGACCATATCGTGCCGTACAGCTGGACCTTTGACGATAGTTACACCAACAAAATTTTGGTTAGCACTAAAGCCAACGAGGAAAAGGGCAACCGGTTGCCAATGCAATATTTGGCTAATCGACCTGGTCGCGTTAATTTCCTGATTCATTTTGCGAATAACCGAATCAAGAACATCCGAAAACGGGCCCATCTGGTTCAGCAGCCGATTAATCCCAAGAAATTAGCTGAATGGCGTGACGAATGGAAATCCCGGAATTTGAACGATACCCGTTACTTGAATAAATTAATCGCGAATTACTTACGACAGAACGTGACGTTCAGTGATAACCCGAATTTAGGTAAAGAACGGGTTGTATCACTCAACGGTGGGATGACCGCCAAAATGCGGTCCCGCTGGGGAATCCAAAAGTACGTTAGCGGTGGCTACACCGGACCGCGAAATTTTGGTGACCTAAACCACGGGGTTGACGCGACAGTAATCGCTAGTGTGACGCCAACGTTGATTAATCAGATTAACCGCTTCAGTAAGTACCAGGAAATTAAGTACAACCGAAAATTGTGGGATCCCAACAGCACTGAATATCAGAAATTGTCGGCTCACCCGATTAACAAAGTCTTCAAGGATTTGTTTAATGATTTTCCGCTACCGTGGCATGATTTCCGGCATGAATTGTTAGGCCGCGCTGATCCCGATCCAGCAAAAGCAATGTCGGGTTATCCGTGGCGGCATTACACTCCTGACGAAGTTAAGCGTCTGAAACCGGCTTACGTAATTCACCGAGCCAGTCACAAGATTAACGGCCAAGTGAATTTGGATACCAAGTGCAGCGCTAAGTATCTGAAGCAGGGTAAAGTAATGCAGCGCTTTTCGGTCAAAGACTTGAAACTGAATAAAAAAGGTCAGATTAAAAAGAGCAACTACGTGTATTTTGACCACCCGGACGGTGGCGACCAAGCCGTCAAGCAGCAGC
>CAKQCC010000134.1 GCA_934216625.1 uncultured Lactobacillaceae bacterium | reverse complement strand
GACCATGGCCGTGCAAAATATCAATTTTAGCATTTTTCATCAAACCGCCGATCGCGTCCGGCAGGTTATCGATTACTTCGTGCTTATGCTTCATATTATTAGCCCAGTTCACAGATAATGAACCGTTGACTAAATTATGCATTTGTTTCTGGGCGTGTACCAACTGAACCGGCGCGTCCAACGAAATTTTAGCGTTGCAGCCCCAGTTCGGGCAGGTGCCGCCAACCCGGTTTTCTTCGACTACTCCAACGTGGTAGCCTTTACTAGCCAGCGGAATGGCACCGTCAAAAGTTCCGTGTCCAGCGCCGATGTATAAAACATCATAATCATACTTTGGCATTTGAAAAACTTCCTTTCATCTTATCAAAAATTACTATTTACTATTTATTTTGATTTTCGGCGATCAACCCGATAATTAACGTCGCGGTTACCCAGCAAGTGCAGCTTCTGTCTCAGACGAGTCGAATCAACGCCGCTGTCAAAGTTTTGCGAACGATCGTGAAGCCGGCTCACTCTAACGGTCAGTTTCTGGGGCTCGAAAGACTTTGTTTTAACATTAGCTGAATTAAGCCGGTTGCTCCGGCGCATTGCCAAACGTGACATACCAACAACGGGGTTAGCATCATAAACCAAATTTCCGTCAGAAGCAACGTTTAACAACTGACTACCGTTATCTTCAGCTGCGGCAGCTTCGTCATCCAAGTAATTCTGCTCGGCTAAATCACTGTCACTATTCTTCTTAAAGAACTGGTGATACTGCTTCCTTCGTTTCTTTAATCCCGCATCGTCCGACAGCTGATTAAATAAACCATTATCCTTAGGATCTCGTTCTTGGTGGTTCAGATACTTCCAGTCGTAACCCTCGAGCTTAAACTGATGAAAGATCTCACCATTAACCGGGTTAGCAGTCCAACCGTCAGCATCGAAGAACGAACGAACGTCATTGTTTTTCGACGAAACCACCATTCCTTGGTAGCCTTCCGCAATTACCGATTCAATCTGATCACTTGCGTCACTCTTCATGACCGGCTTCATCTTACCAGCGGCATCCCGGTGGAAGATTGTCCCGTGGTAATTAATAATTGCGTTTGACGGTGTAAACATAAATTTACCAGCGTTAGCGTTATTCCCGACTAACACGATGTGGTAGCTGCCGGTCGAATCTTCATGAATCTGGTACTTGATTGGTTCATAAGCAATTCCGGGGGTCCGCATGATCGAATCCGACTGCAAATCATCAGTCTGGCCGTCACGGTCGGTATACCCTTGAGCATAAGCGTGGTTAACGATGGCTTCCCGAATATTTTTGGTACTTAACGTGTACGTCGTGTTTAGAGCGTTGTTGTTAGCGTTAATGTCAACCGCGACCGGAATATCGGAACCGTTGATATAGCCGCCACCGTCATTATTGCTGATTTCAGCTCGAATGGTGAAATCAGCCTGGACAGCCGGGACGTCACTATCCGGCAGCCAACCGACCGGGCTCGGCACCATCCCGTTGTGATCGGCCGGATTGTGCGAATCATCATGCTGATGATTAGGACTCGGAATCAAATTATGGTGGGTATTCGGGTGAGTCCCATCAGACGGATCGGGCTGGTCATTCGGAACCCGCTGTTTGCCTG
>CAKQCC010000133.1 GCA_934216625.1 uncultured Lactobacillaceae bacterium | reverse complement strand
ATCCAGGACATTGTTAAGCGTCGGTTAGGCGATTACACAATTGGTTTTAACCCGAAGTCAAAGTCAACCGCTAAAGATTCTGAAACTAAAATCACTAGCAACAACGTAATGCAGCACGTGATTCCTCAGGATTTGGTTTCGTTCGGCTTGATTCCAGAATTCGTCGGCCGGTTACCAATTCTGACCACGTTAAACAAGTTAAACCAGACTGATTTAATTCGGGTGCTAACTCAGCCTAAAGATGCGCTGGTTAAGCAATACCGGAAGTTAATTTCGTTTGATGGGGTTAAACTTCATTTTCAGAAGTCGGCGTTACGCGCAATGGCTAAATTAGCGATTAAACGGCATACCGGAGCCCGAGGCCTTCGTTCAATTATGGAAGACACGATGCGGGACACGATGTATGAATTGCCGAGTCGGCATGACGTTGCTAAAGTTACCGTCACTCCTTCAGCCGTTAACCATCACTCTAAGCCGAAATTGACTCTGAAGTCTAAGCAATGATTTAGTGAAACGAAAACGGGCAAGAGATTTTCTGGCTAATCAGGAAATTAATGTGTTTGGCGGGTCTAAAACGACCTGCTTTTTTAGTTAATGGGGTGAGATTTTGAACGTTAATCACGTTAAATTGACGATTAGCGCGGTTCACCCGGATCAATACCCAAATCAGGGGTATCCGGAAATTGCGTTCGTCGGTCGTTCGAACGTCGGCAAATCTTCACTGACCGATGTTTTGATTCAGCGCAAGAATTACGCGAGAACTTCTAACCAGCCCGGAAAGACACGGACGCTTAATTTTTACAACGTCGAAGACCGAATCTTCTTCGTTGACATTCCCGGCTATGGTTACGCCAAAGTTGCTAAGACCGAACGGGAAAAGTGGGCTGACATGATCGACACTTACCTGACCCGCCGTCAGCGATTGAATGGAGTGATCATGCTGGTTGACGGTCGCCGGCCACCGACCGCGTTGGATGTTCAGATGAAAGAATACTTGAATTATTACCAGTTACCGACGCTAGTGGTAGCGACTAAAATGGACAAGGTTAAACCTAGCCGTCGCCAGCAGGAAGCCAAAGTGGTTAAGCACGTTTTAGCAATTGACGATCAGGATTTGGTTCTTTTCTCTGCTAAAAGTCGGGCTGGTCAACATTCAATCTGGCAGTGGATTGCTAAGGATGCTCACCTTTGATCAATTGGGGGTCAGAACGTGGCTACTCCGCATCTTGAACGAAAATTGAAGCTTTTACCGGACCTGCCCGGCTGCTACGAAATGAAAAATTATCAGGGTAAAATTATTTACGTTGGTAAATCAAAAGATTTAAAACACCGGGTTCGTTCGTATTTTAAAAGTAGTCATACCGGAAAAGTAGCGAAAATGGTTTCCGAAGTCCGTGATTTTGACACGATTTACACTTCGACCGATAAGGAATCGTTTCTGCTCGAAATTACTTTAATCCAGAAGTACCGGCCGTATTTTAATATTCAGCTGAAACAGGGACACAACGGATATCCTTACATTAAAATTACTCACGAACGAGATCCGCATCTGACGATCACCAGTAAGATTAAGGATGATGGCGGCTATTATTTTGGCCCTTATCCGAATATTTTTGCTGCCGACAAGACGCTGGATTTCTTACAGAAAGTTTATCCGCTGCGACGTTGCCACGGCTACACTAG
>CAKQCC010000132.1 GCA_934216625.1 uncultured Lactobacillaceae bacterium | reverse complement strand
GCACGTCATGAAGTACGCCAAATACGCTAAATCGCGCGTTAAATTGATGTATCCCACTAGTAATCAATCAGCCAAGCAATTAGTTAAGGAGTAGCTGAAATGAATAATATTACTCTATTGGGTCGATTGACGGCCAACCCAATCCTAAAATCAACTAGTAAAACGAAATATACCCAATTCACGACTGCAGTTAACCGCGTCAAGAGTGACGGTGCGGATTTCATCGACTGTGTGGCGTTTGGCAAACTTGCCGAAGCGTTGGCGAAGAACTGTGACAAAGGCCGTCAGTTACTGATCAACGGTCGACTTCAAGTTTCACAAAATAAAGGCCGAAATTATTATTCGGTAATTTCTAACCAGATCACGTTCTTACAGCGACCGCGCCAAAAAGCTAAGTCCGAAGACCAGAAGACCGTTGCTGAAGGCGGAAAGCCGTTCTAGCGGAACGCTTTAAGGCGCAGCGATTTTACGATGGGCTGAAGCGTGCAGTATTTCAAGGCGGCAGCCGTCAGGGTGAAAACCCGCCACGGCTGACGAATGGATATTCTGCACGCCAGAAGGGGACCCGTCGTCAAATCTTTGCGAGCATTAAATAGTGAAGCGGATTCGATTGATTGGCAAAGTGTCGCTAATTTTGTGTCGAATTCGCTTTCAACCCCCGGTTACTAACAGGGGGGTAATAACGCCATTTAAGAACGGAGTGTGCCTGATGCAACAGTGCTTAGCGGATTCTGAGCAACTAACCGTTAAATTCGACTGGATTGAAGTCACGATTAAAGATTTATCGCCGAAAAAGATTATTGAAAATATTTTGAATTTGAGTCCTGGTGATTTTAACGCGTTAAAGGCCGGCCGCTTCGGCTATAATCATCAAATCAGGTGGAACCGTGGTAACGTGAGCTTGCTTTATAACGTAAGTAACGGACACTACGCCGAGGACGAAATGGGTGTCCACTTGCTGATCACTGGTTCCGGTTGTGATGCCTTAGCTTCGGAACTTCCGTTACGAGATTTAATATCATTAGTTGTTGGCGGTAGCAAGTACAAGTTCACCCGGATCGACTTAGCAATCGACGACCGGCAGGAACGCTTGCTTAGGATGAATCGGGTTCAACATTACGCAAACCGTGGACTTTTCACGAGCCGCTGGAATAATCGTTTAGAAATTAATAAACTTCGCAATTCGGATAATCAAGGAATCGGTAAAACTATTTATTTCGGTTCCAAGCGTTCAACGCTTTACTGTCGGTTCTACGATAAATCATTAGAACAACGCCAAAAGTACCATAACGACCGAAAACGTTTGAAACGGGTTCCGAAGCATTGGACCCGTTTAGAAGTGGTCTTCAAGAAGGAACGGGCGAATCTGCTGATCGAGCATTTGGTGAAGGATTACCGTGTCGGGTTAGTTATTCGACAAGTTTTGAATAATTACCTGCGCTTTTTGCGACTCGGTACTGATCAACATAAGCACCGGCGAGAAACGGCGGACTGGTGGAATCAGTTTATTGGTAGCGTTAGTAAACTTAAACTCACTACAAAGCCTGATAACCCTTCGATTGAAAAAATGACAAGTTGGCTTGACAGGCAAATTACGCCAACGATTGCTACCGTTATGAAAGCTCACGACGGTGAATTAAATTGGCTTTTCAAGATGATCACTGAAGCTAAATCACGTATGAAACGAAAGCACCTTGACGCGATTGCGCAGTATCGTGCCAAGAAACTGAAAGGATAAATAATGACTAAATACAACTTGGTGGCCGATG
>CAKQCC010000131.1 GCA_934216625.1 uncultured Lactobacillaceae bacterium | reverse complement strand
GAACGGTGGCTCATCATGGTCCGGTAACCGTTCTTACGAGCTAAGCGAATTGCTTCTAAGGTTTCGGAAACGGTGCCGATTTGGTTCAACTTGATTAACAAGCAATTGCCGACACCCTTCTTGATGGCTTTCCGAATGTAGTAAGGATTAGTAACAATAATATCATCATCAACGATTTGAATCTTGTTACCCATTTCCTTAGTAAACTTAGCGAAGTTATCCCAGTCATCTTCACCGAATGGGTCTTCAATGGACATAATGGCAGGGTACTTCTTGACTAAGTCCTTGATGTAATCACCGAATTCTTCCGGCTTGTAAGTCTTACCTTCGAAATGGTAATTACCAGTCTTGTGGTCATATAAACCAGAAGCAGCAAAGTCCATGGCGATGCCAATGTCTTTACCAGGAACGTAGCCAGCAGCTTTAATAGCTTTGTATAAAGCTTCAATCGCTTCTTCAGTGTGGTGCATGTCAGGAGCAAAACCACCTTCATCACCAACACCAGTTTCAAAGCCCATCTTTTCTAAAACGGTCTTCAAGTGATGGTAAACGTCGGCAATCTTGTTGATTCCGTCACGGAAGCTAGTCCGCTTGATTGGGGTAATCATGAATTCTTGGGTATCAATGTGGTTATCCGCATGTTCACCACCGTTAATTACGTTATGGAACGGTTGTGGTAATTCAATATCAATTCCACCTAGATAACGATATAACGGTTCGTTGAAGTAATCAGCAGCAGCTCGGCAGTTAGCCATGGAAACACCTAAAATGGCGTTAGCACCTAACTTAGCCTTATTTTTAGTGCCGTCTAACTTAATCATAATGTGATCAACGTTTAACTGGTTAAATGGACTAACACCGTGTAATGCTTTGTTGATCTTAGTATTAATGTTGTCAACGGCTTTTAAAACACCTTTGCCCATTAAACGCTTGCCGCCATCACGTAATTCAACGGCTTCACGTTCACCAGTGGAAGCACCGGACGGAACTTCAGCTCGGCCTAAAGTACCATCGGTTAAGATTACATCAGCTTCAACGGTTGGGTTACCACGAGAGTCAAAAACTTCGCGGCCCTTAACGCGGTCGATATAAACTTCATTTAAACGCATATCAAGAGCTCCTCTCTGCAATTTACCAGAATCTAATGAGTAAATCTCATTAAATCTTTCTACATGGCTATAATATAATTTACGGTAGTTAATTTCAAGCGAACCATTTCGATAATCCGCTTAGTAGTAGTGATTTTAATTAATTTTGAAGGAATTCAACCGCCACCGTGAAATTCTGGTTTTGGGGATTATAAGCAGCACCAACCCCGATTTTAGTGTAGTTAGGATTTAAATCGTTATTTCGGTGACCGTTGTGATCACTTCGGTCGTGGTAAATCGTAATTCGGTTAAGGTTGTTGGCTAGTTGAATCCCGTTTTTGGTTCGTGACTTAAAATGATTATTCCGGTAGTCGTGTGAATTTTTGTATTCGCCGACTTGAACGTCATCGGTAGTTCCGAGCGGGGCGCTGGCGATGTTTTCGCCCCAGGACTGATAACGAAGGTGCCGCTTCTTAATTAATTTTAAGGCAACGTTGCGATAAGTAGGGGTGTTGTGTGAAAAATGCCGCTTAATTTGCTGGCTTCTGATTTTAGCAACTTGGTCTAAACGCTGGTTGGGTTTCAGCCGCTTAATCTTTCTCGTTTTCCGGTCTTTATTGATGTCTTTAATGGTCTGTTGTCTGATTTGCCGAATGGTCATTCGAACGTCAGATGATTTTAAGAATTTGAAATGATGAGTTTTCAAACGGTGAGACTTCCGGATTCGACTGG
>CAKQCC010000130.1 GCA_934216625.1 uncultured Lactobacillaceae bacterium | reverse complement strand
CAACGTTACGCAAAATGGTGCGGTAAGCTAGATACTGACGGTCAACTAACGTTACGTGGGAACAGCCTCGTGAAGCTGCTTCAATTCCAACGTTGCCGGATCCGGCAAACAAATCCAAAAAATTGCCGGAATTAAAATACGGCCCAACCACGTTAAAAACTGACTCTTTAACTCGATCGGTAGTTGGCCGGGTTCGGTGCCCAGGAACCGCTGCAAGCCGGCGACCCCCAAATTTACCTGAAATTACTCTCATTATTGATTCTCCTGATCATCAACGGCCACTTCAATTGTTTTATCAGCCAATTCTTTTGACAGCGAAGCAATTGGTGAATCATCAATTCGGTCGACAAAATTAAGTCGTTTAAGCCGGTTCTTAATTTGATTTGCCCGCTTCGAATCAACGTATAGAATTGCGTAGTGAAAACGTTTTGAAACGTACTTTAGATCACCGTATCGTTTTAAAAACCGGGCTTGACGCTGTGAATCAACGTAAACAATCAAGCTGAGTCGATTTTTAATCGTAAATCGCACTTTTAAGCCTTCTTCAATTGAATCTCAAATTTTCGCTGACGTTGAGTTCTAGCCACGTTCAAAGCCATCCCGACTCCGGAAGACAACGTCACAATACTCGAACCGCCGTAACTAATGAACGGAAAGGTAACTCCGGTAATCGGCAAAATGCCGATCACGCCACCGATATTAAAAGTCGTTTCGATCATAATGTACGTCGCGACCCCGAAACAAATTAACGAATAATAAATATCGTTGTCGCGGATTCCGACCACCACAATTTTTGAAACGAGAATCGCGATCAAAACCAAAATCACTAAAATTGCGACTAAGCCTAATTCTTCGGCCACGACCGCCATAATAAAATCAGTATTGGGTTCCGGTAAATAGCCGGTTTTTTCAACGCTGTTTCCTAAGCCGACACCGAAAATGCTTCCGTTACTCATGGCGTAAAACGAATTTACCAGTTGTTTACCAATCCCTTGTGAATACCGAAACGGGTGCAAAACCGCGGTGATCCGTTTAATCTGATAATTTTGTTCAGAATTGGGCTGAGCTACTTTCGGACCAATCCAGACCAACAGAATCCCGGTGATTACAACTAAACCGGTAATTCCAACTTCGGCAATTCGCTTGGGATTCAGAATTCCGCTCGCCATTAACATGATCACCACGATCATAGCGTTAATGACGGCCCCGCCTAAATCAGGCTGAATAAAGATCAAGAAAATGAAGACCGTCGCCACCAGTAATTGCGGAGCCATTGACAGGATCCACTTCTGAAGATGGTAATTACGGTGTTGAAAAACCCTCAGCCAACTCCGGGATCCCCAGATTTCGTCAGTCGAAGCCCCAAACAGTCGTTGCTGATGCTTGGTAATTTCACAGGCCATGTAGATCACGAAAAACAATTTAGCAAACTCGGAAGGCTGCAAGCTAATTCCAGCAAACGTAAACCATCCTGCAGCCCCGTTAATCGTTTGGCCAAAAAATTTAAGGTACAAAAGAGCAATTGCGAAAGCCACTAAGGAAATAATTATAAAATATTTATTAGTCATTTTTTTAAGGTTAAAATGACTAAACGCAACTAACGCCGCAAAGCCAAGTAGCGCAAAAATGGTCTGTTTAATCAAGTAATTAGTGGGGTTACCAATGTTTGAACTAGCTGAATAAACCATAATGACCCCAATCGTGCAGAGCAAGAAATAAGGGATCAAGATCCACAAATCTAACCCCATCAGCCACTTGTGAATTCTACTAATTAATCTCATCAAATCACCAATGTTACAAATTATATCATAATCCAAACAAAAAAGACGAGAAACTTAACGTCCCTCGTCCTTCAAAAATTAATTAATCTTGATTAATTACCGTGA
>CAKQCC010000129.1 GCA_934216625.1 uncultured Lactobacillaceae bacterium | reverse complement strand
GTATTAGCGTTAGCGAAAATTGTTTAAAAAGAAAGCGATTAAAATTAAAGAGAATTTTAAGCTGTCAGCTCCGTTAGTCAGTCGTTTATCAATCGATCAAATTGCGGAACGCAATCAGATTGACGTTAACTATCAGAAGGGTAGTCAATTATTAAGCCTAGTTGGTTCATCAAATCATTTAAGCAATTTAAAACACGATCGGGGTTGGCGACAGTTTTCAATGATTAATCACGTTAAAAAGGTTAATTCCAATGATTAAGAAACGTAAAATCGTTAAAAATCTTCGGTTGAAAAGGCACGTTTGGCGAAACATCGGTGTTAAACACTTAACTAAAGCGCACCGAAAATTAAAGACCGATCAAGCTAAATACGAAGTAAATCAGATGCATGTTCAGATGAAACAAATGGGGCACCAAGTCAATCAAGGGGTCAACCATTTAAATCATTTAATCAAAAAGCATACCCATAAGAATCATTAAAATCAGGTGACTAATTAATGGACGCTAAGACTCGCCAAAACATTAGAAAACTAATTCAACAGATGCATCAAGCTGATGTTGCTTACTACAACAGCAAGCCCATTATGACAGATGGTCAATTTGATAACTTATATTTTAAGTTAAAAAAATATAAGCAAATCTATCCAAAAGATCAGATGATTAAACATTATTTTGCCACCATTCCTTATAATACTGATAATACGTTTGCCCACGTCCATCATCCCTATTTCATCGGTTCTTTGGATAAAACCAGAACTAGGGACGCGGTTAGTAAATTTTTAAACAAGTGGAACCAAAACCCAAAAAGTCTTTGGTACACTAAGACGTTTTTGATTCAGCGAAAAGAAGACGGCCTTTCGGTAGTTCTATACTTTAACGACCCGCGAATGAAACGACCGTTCGTGGCTTTAACGAGAGGTGGCGGTCACGTCGGCGAAGACATCACTAACGAGCTTTATCATTTTAATCGCATGAACATCACCAAAATTCGGGAAAAAATTGGGCAGCGTCACCTGGTCGTTCGCGGCGAGGCTTTAATTGACGATCGTGATTTTAAGCGAGTTAATCATAATCATCGTTGGGCCAACTCGAGAAATTTAGCGTCAGGGTCAATTATGAACAAAGATCCGCGGATCGCCGGCAAACGCGGCATCTTTCTTTCGGTGTATACCTTGATTAACCGTGACGAATGGCTTAGTCAATACCCGACCGAAACCAGTCAACTGCATTTTTTGAAATCACTTGGTTTCTATATGATTCAAGGTACTCATCAATTTCCGAATACCCCAGGAGGCCATCGAGAAATTATTAATTTCATGTTCAATTTTCCGGCTGCAAAGCGAAAAGCGATCGGGCACCCGATCGACGGGATGGTCATCAAACCAAATTACACCAAGAATTTAAGTCGGATTGGTTCAAATCCCCACGGTCCCCGTTACAGCGTCAGCTGGAAATTCCCACCTAAATCCGCAATCGGAATTTTACAGAAAGTTCGCTGGCAGGAAAGCGCCAACGGCAAACTGACTCCGGTTGGTATCTTAAAGCATCCCGTTCACATTCTGGGTTCAGAAATCAGAAAGGCCTCATTGGCGTCAATGCCCGACATTAAGCGGCGCGACATTATGCTTTACGACCACGTTACGGTTCGACGGATGAATGACGTAATTCCAAAATTAGTTAAACCGATCAAGTCATTTCGAACCGGAAAAGAAGTCCCAATTTCAAAGACCATCCCTAAGGGTGCCGTTAAAAAGGGTGCTTATTTATACTTGCCAGTTAACAATCATTCCAGTTCAGTAATCTTGAACCGCTGGAAGAAATTTGTTTCCAAGCCGTGTCTTAATATTATGGGCCTGTCGGTGAAAATGATTCAAAAAATGATTCAAAATCACCTAATTAACCCGAATGATTTTA
>CAKQCC010000128.1 GCA_934216625.1 uncultured Lactobacillaceae bacterium | reverse complement strand
GAGCTTAGGTAGCCAATATTACGACGTTGATTATCACTTAACTACCTACCCGTTGATCTTTTAAACTAATTTTAATCATAAACACAAAAATCCCACAACTGTTGTAATTAACAGCTGCGGGATTTATTTTTACAATTTTGAAAATTAAATTACCGTTTTACGATTTGATCAATTCGGTCCAACTCGTCTTGAGTGAATTTCAAGTTATTCAAGGCTCCTAAATTATCTTCTAAATGATTAACTTTCGAAGCCCCGGTAACTACACTGGTTACCGTTGGATTGTGCAGAAGCCAAGCAAGACCCATTTGAGCCAAAGTCTGATGTCGATTCTTAGCTAGATCGTTTAATTCATTTAATTTTTTAACGACCGTTTTTTCACCTTTTTTAAACATAAAAGTATTGCTCCAGTGAATGTGGAGATTTTTCGGGATTCCCTTTAAGTAACGGTCAGTCAGCAATCCTTCAGCCAACGGTCCGTAGGCAATTAAGCCATCATGATTATCGGCCAAAGTCTTTAAAGTACCGTCTTCTTCAGGCGCCCGGTTTAACATATTATAAGAGGCTTGGTTAACCACAAACGGGGTGTGCAAATCTTTAAAATATTTAATAATTTGGGCCGTTTGCTTACCATTATAGTTAGAAATTCCGATGTATAAGGCTTTACCGGCCCGAACAATCTCATCTAAAGCTTCTGCCGTTTCAGCCAAGCTGGTGTTGGGATCAAAACGATGACTGTAATAAATGTCGACATAATCTAATCCCATTCGTTTCAAACTACGGTCTAACGCAGCAACCAACGTCTTCTTGGAAGAAAATTGACCGTAAGGACCCGGCCACATGTGGTAACCAGCCTTAGTCGTAATAATTAATTCGTCCCGGTACGGTTTCAAGTCCTTGCGATAAACTTGACCAAACATTCGTTCAGCAGCACCAGAACCGGGCCCGTAATTATTAGCTAAATCGAAGCTAAAAATTCCCTTATCAAAAGCGGTTAGCATCACTTTTTCACTATCTTTAAAGTTTGCATCGTCACCGTAGCTGTGCCACATTCCAAACGAAATGGCTGGCAACTGAAGTCCTGAATTGCCGGCGCGACGAATCTTAATGTTTTTATAACGATCATCAGCAGCTTTATACATATAATCACCTCAAAATAATTCTAAAATCAATTTACTTACTTTGTGTCATAAAATCAAACGGTGAAATTCCCTTCATTCCGATCATCGGGTCAATCTGATGCGATTGAATTAAACTGACCGTCAAGACATGATTAACTGGCGGTTTGGGTCCGGAATCAGAAAGCTGCCGTTTCCCGGGTTTCATCAGGGTTCGGAGTCGCGACGCTAAAGTAGTGTTTCGGTTAATTGATTCATTTTCAACGCACTCTTCGAACGAATTATAATCACCAATCAGCACCAAGGCTTTTGAAGCTCGACTCACAGCCGTATAAAGCAAATTTCGTTTCAGCATCAAATAATACTGGGGAACCATCGGCAGAATCACCATCTTAAATTCGCTGCCTTGAGCTTTATGAATCGAGGTGCAATAGGCTAACGTAATCTGACCCCATTGGTCCCGCTTATACGTTACTTCAGATTGGTCAAACGCGATCGTAATTTTATCACGGGACTTTCGACCCCGCGAATCAATTTGAAGGCCCACGATCTGACCGATATCACCGTTAAAAATATCGTTTTCCGGACTATTAACTAATTGTAAAACTTTATCCCCAACCCGGTAAAACATTCCACGTGCTTCAATTTGCTGCTGACCGGGGCGAAGCGGGTTCATAATTTCCTGGATAATGGCGTTCAGATGATTAATCCCGGCTTCACCGCGGTACATCGGTGCCAAGACTTGCATATCAGTAGAATTAAAACCCTTTTGTTTAGCAATCGTAACGATTTGTCGAATCACCGAACCTAATTGAGCAGACGTACAGGCAATGAAACTCCGGTCGGGTTCATGATCCGTAAAATTGCGTGGTAGCCTTCCCTTCCG
>CAKQCC010000127.1 GCA_934216625.1 uncultured Lactobacillaceae bacterium | reverse complement strand
GATCGCCCACTGCGAGGATAGGACGTTGCCACGCGAACATAATAGAAAAGTCTCTGATTAATTTCAGAGGCTTTTTTATTTATCCTATGTAAAATAAAAGTTCCTTAATTACCAAATTTGATAATTAGGGAACTTATTTTTTATTTACATATTCATGTGCATTTTACGGTACGAATGCATTCCACCTAAATCAACGTCTTCAGGTTTAATTCCGCGTTCTTTTGCAAAGTGGTTCATTAACGTTTTCATATCCATTAAATGATATTTCTGATGAGGATTCTTCGGGTCGATCACTTTGATCTGAGCCATCATTCCACCATCTTCGTGTTCAATAATGTGGCAATGGTACATAAAGACTCCTGGGCAATTGAACCAAACTTTGATTCGAACCGTTTCACCAGGATTAACACCGATCGTGTCTTTTAATCCTAATTCGTTTGGATAAGGAGCGTGACCATTTCTGGAGATTACCCGAAATTGGCAACCGTGCATATGATACGGATGAATCATTCCGTGGCAGCATTGATTAGAATTAGTAACGTCCCAATATTCGACGCGACCCATTGTCTGGGTCTTATCAATTCGTTGCATATTGAACTTCTTACCATCCATTTCGACCATTTCGTCAGTTCCACTCATGACGGTTTTTCGAACTGGAGCATTTGGATCAACTGGTGGATCCGGGACCTTAAACAGGTTTTCCGGGATCTTAGTACTATCTTTTTCGAACTGATGAATTCTAAAGGTCATAATTGGGGTTTGATCACAATACAATTTAACCGTGTCACCGGGCTTATATTTACCGAAATCAACGACAACTTCAGCTCGTTCCGCACAGGTCAACATTAATTTAGTCATGTCAACCGGATGCGGTAACAAACTACCGTCACCGGCAATTTGAGTGAATTTTAAATTATCACTAAAGTGTAAGCGCCACTCGCGACGGTTTGCGCCATCTAAGAACCGCAACCGAACTTTTTGGGTAGTGACGTCAAAATACGGATTGATCGTGCCGTCAATCATCGGCGTCGGTCCCTGAACTCCGTCGGGATTATAATCTTTCATGTAATCCCATTGGTTGTTCTGGTGGAATTTTCGGTCCTGCAAAATTACCGGAACGTCATCAACGCCATATTTACGAGGCAACGGTAGTTTAGCTTCATGATTATCTTTAATTACAATTGCGGCCGCTAATCCACGCCAAACTTGTTCAGCGGTTGACGGACACGGATGAGCGTGTAACCAGCAAGTAGCAGCAGGCTGGTTGCATTTAAAGCTGACGGTCTTAGTTTCGCCAGGATACCATGGAGTGTGGCAACCACCATCAACATTTCCCGGAACGTTTAAACCGTGAAGGTGATAAGTAGTTAATTCTGGTAAATGATTGGTGATCTTAAGGTGAATCGTTTTACCGCGGGTAAAGATTAGGGTTTTACCCAATAAACTCTGATTATATCCCCAGGTCTTGGTTTTGGCACCAGGTAATAATTGAGTCTCGCCAGCTTCTGAAATCAGATGATAATAAGTATCAGTCTTGGTATTCTTGTAAGGTTTCAAAGGTTCTGGGATTCTCAGTTTCTGGGGCTTAACTTTAGGTACTTCCAACGGAACGTAGCCACCATCATTTTTATCATAGTCTTTAACGTCCGTATAGAAGTAATTAGTGTACACTTTTCGTTTTGCCATGAAATCCTTCTTTTTTAATGATTAGTTATTTAACAGCACTTATATAATACTACGATTTATAATTATTATAAAATGACAAAATAAAAATCAGCTGGATAACTTAAACCCAGTTGATTTTAGGTGAAATTACAATATTTATGCTTAATTAATTATAAGTCTTAGTACCAATTATGAGCTTGCCAGAAACGTTTAGCGTTTTGCCAGCTTCCGTACCGGTTATGAACGTAACGATCGGCAGTTTGTTCCTGATTAGCTTTCGAATAATCACCGTGCAGTAATTTAGTGTCCAATTCAAATTTACCATAGTACTGACCATTTTTAACGTGATATTTACCACGAGATTCATGATAAG
>CAKQCC010000126.1 GCA_934216625.1 uncultured Lactobacillaceae bacterium | reverse complement strand
GGTTTGAACCGCTTCAGCATATTCTGGATCAAATTTTTTGCCCAGAACCGAAACCGGCTTGACGTTGTTATCAGCCAAAGCCTTGGTTAAACGCTGATAGACCATTTTGACGCCCTGCTTTAACTGCTGGCCATCCTTACTGGTGGTTTTAGTAGCTAAAGCTCGCTTCAAATTGTCAAGCCCTGGTAGGATGCTTTTAGCCAATTTCTGGCCATCATACTTCAGGATTTGCTGTTGATCCTGAGCAGCATGGCGCTGCACGTTTTGCATTTCGGCTTCGGCTCGTAAATACTTATCATCTAAATCATCATTTTTTTGTTTCAAGTCTTTAACTTGTTTAGTTAATTGTTTAACTTGATTCTTCGGTGCTGATTTAGAACCAGTCCGTTTAGAATTTTTTTCAGATTTTTTCGAACGGCGGGTTCGCGCTCGTTGCTTTAATTTCGACTGCTGTTTTTTTTCAGCCAAACAAAACCCTCCTTAATTAATTATAATCTTGATAATAGCCTAGCAATCGTTTGGCTAATTCGGTTCGAAAAGCACCAACGATGCCCATAATTTTAGAATAAGGCATTCGGGTTGGCCCCAGAACGGCAATTAGTCCCTTTCCGTACCTCCCGACGTGATACGTTCCGGTGATGACACTGTAATGCCTGAGCAAATTATTTCTAATTTCGGAACCGATCTTAACGGAAATCGGTTGCTGGGGATTCCCGATGAAATTAGAAACGTTGCTGGTTCGGTTTAACAATGAATACAGCGGTTTCAAGTAACCAATGTCACTGCTGCTGGTGAAATTAAGTAAGTTCAATTCACCACCAACGTAGAACCGGTCCCGGGCTGCTTTATTCAAGACTTCGCCAAACGTATCCAAAAAGCCATCGGGGGTTCGAATGTACTTAGCAACTTCGGTTGGAATTTTCGAGTTCAGCTGACTAATCACGTTCAAAATGCTTTTGCCTTTCAACTGATCGTTGATCAACCGAACGACCGCTTCCAATTGATCGCCAGAAACGTTATTAGTAATCCGAAACACCTGGTTCTCAATCTCGCCGTTATCCGTCACCAAAATCGCCATCACTTCGGAATTACCGAGTGGAACTAGTCGGAAGCCGCTTAATTTGCGGCTCCGGGTTTGTTCAGGACGCAACGTTAAAGCCGTATAATGGGTTAAATTCGACAAAATATTCGCCGATTGTTTAACGATCTCGTCCATTTTATCAAATCGACCGTCCAAAGCTCGCTTAATGATGGCTTGATCCGTTCTGTTGACCGGATTCGGCGAAACCAAGTGGTCAATGTAATAACGATAACCATTAATCGAAGGCAATCGTCCTGACGAAGAATGGGTCTTCTTAATTAGTCCCCGTCCTTCTAAATAGGCCATTTCGTTTCGAATCGTTGCTGAGCTAACTTGAAAAGGCAATTGATTTGATAATGCTTTTGAGCCTACTGGCGAACCGTTCTTAGTGTAGTCACGAATAATCGCCAATAAAACCTTTTTTTGTCGAGAAGTAAGCATAAAATCAATCACTCCTTAATTAGCACTCTTAGCACTCACTGTGCTTAGTGCTAATTCACATTTATAATGTACCAAAGCTAGACTCATAAGTCAAGCCGAGATCACAATTTTTGAAAATATTTTTGGGTAGCGGCCCGGTCATTCTTCATTTGTTGAATCAGCGCCTGCGCATTCGCAAATTTAACCTGATTTCTTAATTTTTTCAGCCAGTCAACCCGCACTACTTCGCCGTAAACGTTTCGCGAAAAATTAAGCAAATTAATTTCAACCGTAATCGGGTAATGATTGCCAAAAGTGGCGTTGCGACCAATCGAAGCCATCCCGGGATAAAAACGATGATTAATCTTGACCCGGGTCACGTACACCCCTTCGCCGGGCAACCACTGATAATCATCGGTGGCAATATTAAGGGTTGGAAAACCCAATTTTCGTCCGCGTTGATACCCACGAACTACGGTTCCGGAAGTTTGAAACGGTCGACCCAGCATCTGGTTGGCAGCTTCGATTGCCCCACGATCTAGGGC
>CAKQCC010000125.1 GCA_934216625.1 uncultured Lactobacillaceae bacterium | reverse complement strand
ATTTTGGGCCCCTTAAAGATTGGTGAATTTTTAATTTGGTTAAGTTTAATGATTGAAACCGGAGCTTTAACCGATAAATCATAATTTGAAAGTGGAATTACCCAGAGTGACCGCGGCTTAATGGGGACACTAGTTGTCAAACGTTGAATAATTTGCTGATTAGTTTGATCACGCTTAATTAATTTAGCCCAATCACGCTGGTTAGTAGGCTGGATTGGGTTGATAATAAAAATTCCCCGTTGGTTGATGACGATTAACGGCTTTAAATTAACGTTATTTAAAATCACTGCTGACCCGGTTTCTTTAATCTTTTGGCCAATCTGGTGAATCATTAGTTGGTGACTGAGTTCACTTCGGTATTTAGCGATAATTACCCAGAGCTGTTTATTGAATTTCTTTAGTCCACGGGGATAAATTAATTGGAGGGTGAGGTCAAGGTGATAATTGATGGCGTCGATGATTGTCTTTAGGTTTAAGGTGATTCTAATTAATTGATCGACGTTTTGATACCGGCTGTTTTGCTTGATCAGTTGATCTGATTTCTTGAGCTGATTGGTTTCGGTCCTTAAAAATTCGTGGGGAAACGTCAGTGAATTTTTGAGAATAGATTTAAATTTGAAACCGTTGATTTGTGACTTGAGTCGGATTAAATCGTTTTGCCGAAATCGTCGATGGTAATTAAATCGCATCATTCTGGTGGTCGGAATCAGCTTAGTTCGGTTATGATGCACCACCCACCAATTGATCCCAAGCGCAATTACCGTGAACGAAATTACGGATGAGATTACTTCGTTCCAGAATTCAACGCCGGTGGTTAAGCACAGGATGACGATGATCAAATTTCCTAATCCGAGATTCCAACGATTGGAAAAATTATAAAGCAGAAAATAGAGAATACTCATAATTATGACGATCGAGACGTAAATTAGCATTTAAATTTCTTTTCTGATTTTCGAATTCAATCTTTATTATAATTGTTCGAATTGCTAATTTTAAAGGAGGGTTCGGTTCAAATGAAATTATTTAATTCTCCCGGAAAGCGGCGGGTTGCTAAAGAAATTTTATTAACAATCGCGGTTGCTTTTCTGCTTTTAATGAGTTTAGTTTTGGCTATGATGTTGATTGACGACCTCAATTTAGTTAGTATCATTATCATCGGCTTAGTACTGGCTTTTTTAATTCTTTTGTGGGAAAAGACGAAATAATTATTAACGTTAATTATGTTATAATTTATTATATCAAATAAAGTTATGGGGTAATTACGATTCAGCAATTTTATTCAGTTAAATATCATGATCGTCATCAATCAATGACGGTTGGAATTATTGAACACAACTCTTCGACTAACCGGGAATACATATACATGTTAAGCCCGCGACCAGATTTAAAATTGGTTGGTCAGGATTATTTAACCAATTTATACCATCTGGCTTGGTTAATGAACGCGTTAAACGATCGCCACATCGTTCCCGAAAAATTCGGGATTCACGATCCTCTGGCCTGGTTGGCACATCATTCAGCACAGACGACTAACCAAATTTTAGCAATTGATGACCATTTTCAGTTTAATTTGATTCACTCAAAGCCTAATGATCGGTTGTCCAGACTATACGAGAATTTAGTTTCACATCGTCGCAGGCACTTGTTATCCAATTTTGACGTTCGGTAATTTGAAGAAGTAGGGGGTTAGTGGAATTGTCAGTGCTGATTTCACTGATGCAGTTTGATGCGGCCACAATGGATTTGTTGTGGATTTTTAACGTCGTTAGGTATTTAACTTATGATTACCACAAGGGCCTAAGGGGTCGGCTAGACATTGCGTTAAGTATTTGTTTAGGCCTCGGGTCGTTGGGTGCCGCTCTGGTTCACGAAATCGTTTTGGGAATCTTGCTATTTTTGTTCTTATTAGTTTTAACGGTTTGGTGCCTGGCTTACGTTCTGCATGATCAACTGAAGATCTGGGACCGAACCACAGATAATAAATCAGCGGGATTATAACGCAAATCCCGTTGATTTAATTTGATTTAAATATCTCGGTTTGGATCGGTTTCTCGC
>CAKQCC010000124.1 GCA_934216625.1 uncultured Lactobacillaceae bacterium | reverse complement strand
CGGGATTTATTGCGCACTGACATCATCAGGCCAAGTGAAACCAATCACGGATTAAAAGTGCCGGTTTTATTCACCGCCAGCCCATACAATTTAGGAATTAATGACGAAGGTGGTAAGAAATTAACTCATCACGTCAACTTACCACTCAAGCACAAGCAGCCACAAAAACCGAATTTAACTGCTTGGCGAAAAAGAGAAAAAGGTCACGAACCAATTCCGCAGCCCCGTTCAATCAAAGAAACAACTGAGCATGCTGAAGCTAGTTTTCATCATGAATGGACGTACACTTTAAACGACTACTTCCTGGCCCGCGGATTCGCAATCGTTTATTCGGCCGGTGTCGGTACCCGTGACTCACAAGGTTTGCGAACGGTCGGTTCCCCAGCCGAAACTATCGGGGCAAAAGCAGTGATTGAATGGCTAACCGGTAAGCGGCATGCTTTCACCAACCCGACCGATCACGTTGCTATTTCGGCCTGGTGGTCAAGCCACAGCGTTGCAATGACGGGCCGTTCTTACTTAGGTACCCTTTCCCAAGCGGTTGCTAGCACCGGAGTTCCTGGTTTAAAGACCTGCATCGTCGAAGCCGGCATTTCCAGCTGGTACGACTACTACCGTGAAAATGGCCTAGTGACAGCACCCGGTGGTTTTCAGGGTGAAGATTGCGATGTCTTGGCCGAAGAAACCTTCAGTCGACAAAAGAACGCTGGCGACTACCATCGAATTAAACCACTTTGGCAAAAGCAATTAGTCAAAATCAATCACGGTCAGGACCGTTTAACTGGTAATTACAATCAATTCTGGGACGTTCGCAATTACCTCAAAAACATGAAGAACGTTAAAGCTGACGTGCTGATCGTTCACGGCCTTAACGACTGGAACGTCAAGCCGATCAACGCTTGGCATTTATGGCACGGTCTACCAAAAAACATTCATAAAAAATTAATCTTGCATCAGGGTCAGCACATTTACATTAACAATTTCCAGTCAATCGACTTTACCGACCTGGTTAACTTGTGGATCAGTAATAAGTTGTACGGAGTTCAGAATTCAGCCGACCAATTAATCCCGAACGTAACGGTGCAAGACAACGTCAAGCCGGAAACGTGGCGTTCCGAAAATAATTGGCAAAACGGTCATAAGCTAATCAAGTATCACTTTAATCAACACCAATTGAGTCGGCAAGGTTCATCGAAGCAACCGCAATCGTACCAAGATCAGCTTACCCCACAATTATTTAACCAATATTGCCACTACAACCGACGATGGTACCGTGATTTACTCAGCAACCAGTCGCCAATGAAGCAGCACCGGCTACTCTTCAAGACGGTCACCGTTCATCATGACGTAATTATTGAAGGTCAGCCGCAGATTAACCTAAGAATTAAAAGCAGCCGAAACTTCGGCCTACTGAGTGCCATGCTAGTGGATTACGGAAAATGTAAACGGTTAACGATTTCACCGCAAGTCATCTTTCCAAAAGGCATTTACCAAGGCTACAACTGGAAAACTGACGACTTAAAAGAATTTAAATTTCAGAAGCACCCGACTCCGTTTAAAGAAATCGTGGTCGGCCACCTAAATTTGCAAAACCGGCACAGTGCTTACCAGGTTGATAATTTAAGGCCGAATCAGTGGGTCAACGTCAGCTTAAAATTGCAGCCGACGTTCTTCCACCTACTTGCCGGTCACCAATTAGGATTGGCAATTTTTGCCACCGACTTTGCAATGACAATTCGGGGTAACCAACAAACCCGATACATGATTGATCCGCAAAATTCGAATTTGATTGTGCCAACTAAATGATTTTTGTTAAAATTAATTTAGTTAAATCTTTAGGAGGCTAATTTATTAGTAAATACAAGCGAGTTAACCACTACCACGGTCCATGGAGTTCTTTCAAACACTTCTGGACCCATTATTTTGATTTCAAGGGTTACAGTACCCGTTCTCAATATTGGTGGAATCAGCTTTGGCAATTCATCCTGTTAATGGTTTTACTTGGGATTTGCAACTCAGCTGATTTTGCCAAATTACCGATGATCAGCTCCATTATCATTGAAATCCTGTTACTTATTCCAGACCTTTCAATCATCG
>CAKQCC010000123.1 GCA_934216625.1 uncultured Lactobacillaceae bacterium | reverse complement strand
GTCACGGCCACGCGGGATTAATTCCCGTCCGCAGTCGACATCGCTCGTCACTACTCAACGGCCTAAGTTACCCCGGAATCAAGTTGAATGGGCTGAACAGCTGCTGATTAATCGGATGCTGAACGACCACGGAGTGTGGCTGACCGTCACCAGTATTCCGCACTTTGCGTTTCCCGAACTTAAGTATCAAACGCTTTGTGATTTGGCGGAAGCTTATTTTAGTGAACAAGGAAATTTTGATTATCACCCGAATCAATTTGTTGAATTTGCCCAGAAAGCCGGTTTGTCAGCATTGGCTCGTCAAATTAATTCTTTGAATTTACCGAATAAAATTGATGGCGCCGAGATTCATGATTATGTTAAGATAATCATGGATAAAGCTCCGCTTGCTCGTCAAATTAAGCATAAATTGGCGGCTTTTGGCGACGCTAAGAATGTTAATAATTTAAAACGCGAGCAGCAACTAGCTAACGAGATTATTGCGTTTCGTCGTAAACAGGAAAAAGCTTAGAGGGGGCTTTTGAATGGCTAGAAAATCAGCCAGTAAAAAAGAATATAAGCAATCTGTTCGGACTTTGATCCGGAAGTACAAAAAAGTGGGTCACATTACCTACGATATTTTGAGCGACAGTATTGCTTTACCCTTTCATCTGACCACAAAACAGCTAGATAAATTACTTGAACGGGTTGAAGATTCGGGTATTAGTGTCATTGATGAAGAAGGTAACCCGGATCCGCGAGCTTTGCGAGCTGCTAAGAAGGTTACTAAAAAAGAACTAAAGAATTCCTCGGCCGCGCCGAGTGGGATCAAAATTAACGATCCGGTTCGGATGTATTTAAAGGAAATCGGTCGAGTATCGTTACTGACCGCTGATCAAGAAGTTCAATTAGCACTTTGCATCGAGAAAGGTGATAAGCGGGCTAAACAAAAATTGGCCGAAGCTAATTTACGGTTAGTGGTTTCAATTGCAAAACGTTACGTTGGCCGCGGAATGTCGTTCCTGGACTTGATTCAGGAAGGCAACATGGGCCTGATGAAAGCCGTTGAGAAATTTGATTACCGAAAAGGATTCAAATTCTCAACTTACGCGACCTGGTGGATTCGTCAAGCCATCACACGTGCGATTGCTGACCAAGCGCGAACAATTCGGATTCCGGTTCACATGGTCGAAACCATTAATAAATTGATTCGCATTCAGCGGCAGTTACTTCAGGACTTAGGCCGAGCACCGACTCCCGGCGAGATCGGAGCTGAAATGGCTATGTCGACGCCGAAAGTGCGCAACATCCTGAAGATTTCGCAGGAACCGGTTTCACTCGAAACGCCGATCGGTGAAGAAGACGATTCGCACTTGGGCGACTTCATCAAGGATAAGAACGCCACCAGTCCATCAAAACACGCTTCCTATGAATTGCTGAAGGAACAGTTAGAGAGCGTCCTCGACACTTTGACCGATCGGGAAGAAAACGTTCTTAGACTGCGCTTCGGTCTGGACGATGGCCGGACCCGAACTTTAGAAGAAGTCGGCAAAGTCTTCGGGGTAACCCGAGAACGGATTCGGCAGATTGAAGCCAAAGCTTTACGCAAGTTGCGGCACCCGTCACGCAGTAAGCAATTAAAGGATTTTCTGTGATTGCTTAAGAAATTAAACGAAAAGCAGCAGTTAAATAACTGCTGCCTTTTTTGTAACGCTAAATTGATTTCCAGATTTTTGAATGTTTAGCGGGATGCTTTTTGAGAAACTGTTGCCATTTTGGGTTGAAACCAAGCTGGCGAAGCTGATTAATTGAGCCTTTCAAAATTAATTGATTAGCTTTAAATTCGGCTTTAACGTGAAATTGGTTAATGATCGTTTTAATTTCCTGGACGTTGGTTAACGAATTTCCGAAAGTGAAAGTAACCGTATTTTTGATCATTATAAAATCTCCTTTAGCTACGACCTGTATTATAATTGAATTACGTTAGAAAGAAAGTCATTAATTATTGCAATTGATTCGTTTATCACCACGCCTCGCGACGGTTGCTCGTTACGTTCCTAAACACAGCTATCTGCTTGACGTTGGTTCTGATCACGCTTACTTGCCAATTTCTTTGGTTCAGCATCACGTGATTG
>CAKQCC010000122.1 GCA_934216625.1 uncultured Lactobacillaceae bacterium | reverse complement strand
TCGTTACGTTGAGTCGACTTTCAAAATCACAGTCAAAAGTTTTTCGGGTCATTGAACATCACCCGACGAAATCAGCTCGGTACGGTTTTGTCTGTACCATGAGCAATCAGGAAATTGCTGATCAGATTGGAGCAAGCCGGAGTTACACCGCTAGCTTGATCCGAAAATTACGGCACCAGCATTTGATCGGGACCACCGGTAATACCAAGAACCGGATTATTTATCTGGCTTCAAATTCACACCGGACTTCGGTACTGCCGCGATCACAGTTTCGGGTCTTCATGGCGGTTGCGGTTCGCTGTGACGAGGCGGGAATTGCCCGCGTAAGTAACCGGTCGCTGGCTGATCACTTAGGATTGCGCCCGGCTAACGTGACCGAAGTTTTGGGTGAACTGAAACGCCGTCATTTGCTGGTGATTAACGGGATGGGGCATAATCGGAACCTGCGCTTGACTTCCCGTGGCCGCTTCTTGGCTCGACACCCGTTAATGGCACAGCCGGCGCCACCCAAAAAATTACGGCAATCACGACCGGTTCAAAAGCAATCCAGTTCATCATCAAGCCGGTCGTCAGTTGGTGATTTTCGGCCGCTGAAGGTTCATTCACCAATTTATCCTTATGAATTTATTTTTAAGCGGGTTGACTTCACTGACGGAGTGCCGCGGTACGCCGATCAGATTATTTTGAAGGGAACTAATTTTTATAGTTACCTCAATAATTGCCTGGCGCTTCAGTTCTTAACTGATCGCCACCACTCGCTTGCGGTTCGGCCGTGCCCCAGTGGTCATCAAGGACCGTCCGTAGTGAATTTGATTAAGCGTGATCATCAGGTTAAAATCTGGAATAGCTATTTGGTGAAATTATTTAACCGGTACTACCATTCTGAGCAACACCCGACGTATCTTTACGCGATGGGGCACTCGATTGATAACTGGGTAGTTTTTGATTTAAATCACGTTCAACCGTATTATAAATAATTTTGGATTCCGCATTAATAAGTTATAATAGTTTATGACTTAGAGAATAATTTGGGGGTTAATTATTGTGATCAATCGGCGAAGACATTTAACGAAACAAAAGGGTTTCTGGCGAGCTAATCGACGGTGGCTGACGGTTTCCGTAGCTACGTTAGCGGCCATCGGTGCAACGGGCGTTACTAAGCTGACCCACGCAGCAAACCGACAGTCATCGCGCCAAGTACCCGTTAGCTCACAGACCCTTAGTCGGACGCCTTCACGATCGACTTTAGTAACCCCGAATTCGTTATCGGGTTCAGAAACCCGTCAATCTTCATCGGTTAATGCCAGTAGCATTAGTGATTCAAGCGTCACTTCCGTTTCACGGTCAGCTTCGCGCGGATTAAACGTTTCACTTTATCGACTGGGTGATCCGCAAGATGAAAATTTGGACGAAGCTAGTGGCTACTTGGATGATGTTACTTCGAATTCGTATTTAGCTTCTTATAATTCGTTTTCGGATGAAGTTGCGGTTGATTCGACTCGTTACGCTAGTAATTCAGCTGAGGCGAATTACACCGGGGTTAATTATTCTGATTTGTCTTCTTATAGTCAGTGGTTTAACGATAATGACAGTTTAATGTCGAATTATAATTCTTATGAGACCCAATACCATAGTTTAAGTAATGCACAGAATCATTTATCAGAGTTGGCACCGGTTAAACGGGTTGAACTTAAAGATAAAATTAATGATTTTGAAACCGTAGTTAGTGGCTTTAATAAATCCGCCAGTAAAACCGCACACAGTGCTGAAATATATGAAGACTTAGCTAGTGATTCTGTTTCGCAGGCCTCTGATTCTGCTTATTTTGCCGCGAGTGATTTTGATACCGGTGATACTGCTGATCATCCGGTGGTCAACGTCAGCACCCGAAATCAGTTTATTAACGCGATGGGTGACGCCAACGTTCACTACATTAATTTAATGAATAACATTAATTTGCTGGGCGAATACTCTGGTCCGGTTGGTTTCTATAATCCTAGTTTAGCCGACGTAAGTGTTCCAACCCGGGACCTTTCGGTTAACGGTCGCGTCATGAATGGTGATCTGCCTAAACACCCGAACGCTAACCGGATTTGGGCTAATTTAGATGTTTTAGGTTACGCTTTTAATTTCTCTAATCCTGGTCATTCGACGATTAGCCTGAATAACGTTCACTTGTTCGGTACCAATTACTTCGGTCCGGTCTATGATG
>CAKQCC010000121.1 GCA_934216625.1 uncultured Lactobacillaceae bacterium | reverse complement strand
CAGCTGGGGTGCGACGTAATCATCACCGATCATCACGGTTTACCGGACCCGGTACCCGATGCTTACACAATTATTCAAGCTCGTTATCCCGGTGGCCACTACCCGTTTGGTGACCTTTGTGGCGCCGGGGTGGCGTTCAAGATTTCAACGGCGTTGTTAGGAAAGATTCCGCAGGATCAATTAGATTTAGCCGCAATCGGCAGCGTTGCTGATTTGGTCTCACTGACCGGTGAAAACCGGAGCATCGTGAAATTCGGCTTGCAAGTAATTCGGCATTCGTCCCGGCCTGGTTTACGGGCCCTAATTAAGGTCGCTGGAATTAATCCGGCGGCTCTGAACGAAACCAGCGTCAGCTTCGGAATTGCGCCCCGTTTGAACGCCCTGGGTCGAATGGGTGACGCTAACGTCGGGGTTAAACTACTGACCACCAAGGATCCAGAAATGGCAACTCGCTTAGCTAAATTTGTGGATCAGCAAAACCGCAAGCGGCGCCGACTGGTGGCAATCATTTCGAAAGCCGCGGTTGCCAAAGCACAATCCGCGAAAAACCGGCGACGTCGCACCCTGATGATTATCGGTCGGCATTGGCACCAAGGTGTGGTTGGCATCGTGGCGAGCCGGCTGGTCGAGAAATTTCATAAACCGACCTTAGTGCTTGATTTTGATCCCGCTCACCATCGAGCTAAGGGTTCCGGCCGTAGTGTGAGAGGCTTTAATCTTTTTGCGGCCTTAATTTCGTTTGGTGGCCACAGCATGGCGGTTGGGCTGACGGTTGCCGAGAATCAATTTCGCCCGGTTGCCAGAATGTTAGAAGCGAGCGGTGTTCAGCAGCATCTATCTAAACTTGGCAAGCCGGCCCTTAAAGTTGATGCCCGAGTCAGCGTTAGAAATCTGACCCCGACATTTTATTGGCAATTGCGTAGTTTAGCGCCGTTCGGGGTTAATAACCCGACGCCCAAATTTGAAATTCAGCCGAAATTGGTGACGAACGTTGATCGAATGGGTAAAAACGGTGCTCACCTTCGATTTGACATGCTCGAAAAAGGCACTAAAATAAGAACGGTTGCTTTTAAACGAGGATCAATTGCCGGTATCTTGGCGGGAATGCCTCAGCAGATTAAAATCGTTGGAACGTTAAGTCTTAACGTTTGGCGAAACCGCCGCAATCTTCAAGTAATCGTGGCTGACGTTACAACTTGCGGAAGCTGGGTAGTGGATCACCGAACCCAGCACTTGACTCGCAAGATGTTTGCTCAAGCCGGGACCTACGTTTTCTTTCATGTGGGGTTAATGAAACGCCTGGCAAAGTTCGTGGATGATTCTTCACGAATGGTGCTGGCAAATCATTTGTCACGTTCTCGGGAATTTGATAATATAGTCCTTGTCGATTGCCCGGATTCGATTCAGCAATTTCGTCAATTCATTCACCAGATTGATTTTAGGCGATTAGTGCTTTATTTGTGGACCGCGCCCCAAGATAGTCATCGAATGCCGCGACGAGATCAGTACGCTCGGTTATTTCGTTTTATTGCTAGTCACCATGATGTTGATATTGCTCATTATTCACGATTGTTAGGTGCTTACCTTAAGATCCCGATGAATTCATTAGTGTCAATGCTTCGGATCTTTCGTGAATTACATTTTATTTCGGTCGATCATGGGCTTATGAACCAAGTTCCGCATCCGCGGCCCCGTTCTTTACGGGATGCCAAAACTTATCAGCAGTTAATAGATCAAACCCGGACTGAGCAGCGATTGTTATTGACCAGTTCGGAACAGTTAATTCATTATATTAATCAGCTAAATGCTGATTGAAGGGAAGTTAGTGTCAATGGCTTTTAATTTTGCCAAATATATTAGTACTTATCAAGATTTCCCTAAAAAAGGAATCCAATTTAGAGATATTTCACCGTTAATCAAAAATGGCAAGGTCTTTCGAATTGTGATTAATCGAATTGCCAGCTTTGTCAAACACGAACGGGCCGATTTAATTGTTGCTCCCGAAGCTCGTGGATTCATTGTCGGGAGTCCGGTTGCCTATAAATTAGGAATTGGTTTCGTTCCGGCTCGCAAGCAGGGGAAATTACCGTCTTCAACGGTTTCAGCTTCCTACGGCTTAGAGTACGGAAAATCAACCCTTTATATGGAAAAAAGCGCGATTCAGCCCGGTCAGCGGGTAGTCATTACCGATGATTTAATGGCAACCGGTGGCACTTACGCTGCGACCGCTAACCTAGTTCACCAACTAGGCGGTAAAGTGGTTGGCGCGGCGTTCATC
>CAKQCC010000120.1 GCA_934216625.1 uncultured Lactobacillaceae bacterium | reverse complement strand
CAAATGGACCGGGCTTTTGGTGATTTGGGTCACTTGACTTCCGGCCATGATTCTCATCGCCATTCGTTGAAGCATTTAATCGGCCGCTGGCACCGTAATGATCGTGGTAACCTTACCAATCGAATTAAGCATCGTCATTAGAATAAGATGATTAGTATGAAAAAAATATTAAGTCGATTCTGGGCTGTCGTTTTTGTTATTATTGGAATGATTTTGTTAGGTGGTTGCGGAGAAGCAACTGCCGATTCAGTTAGTCCTAAACAAATTAAACCCGCAATTAGTTTATCGGAAACTTCGGTTGATTTACCTAAACCGGCTTATCAATACAACCGGAATTTGATGTTTTCTGGAGCTAAGTTTAAATCAGAAAATAATCGGCTTAAGCATCAAATTACTAAATTCGCTAAAGTACGTCAACGCTATTATTATCCGCAAATTGCTAAAAACGCTCGTGATTTGGGTGGCTATCTGACTACTGATCATCAAGTCGTTAAACCGGATTGCTTAATCCGGAGTAATAATCTTCATGATTGGCATTCGACCAATACTAGAAATCTTAATCGCTTGCGCATTAAAGAAATTATTGATTTGCGTGATGCTCGCGAGATTAATAAATTACCGGATCCTGGTGAAATCCATTCCACTTCGAATCGTTTACCGGTAGTCTTTAAACGGGCGCCGGTTTATTCCCTTCACGGTGCTCGAATGACCCGAACTAAAACCGATCTCGATAGTGAAGCTTATCGCTACCAAGGCCTTTTTGACACCAACCCGAACGCAATTCGAGCTTATCGGAAGGCGTTTTCAATTATTCTGAAACCACATCGCGGAGCTATTTTGTATCATTGCATTGAAGGCCGGGATCGTACTGGCCTGCTGAGCGTTTTGATCCTGACCGCTTTAGGAGTTAATAAGCGTGAAATTGCTGACGACTATTTATTAACTGATTATTATAAGCACAATCACACGTACGCCTATCAACTGAACGAGTTAAAAGATTTCTACCGAACCGTTGATGATAAATACGGTAGTGTTAACAATTATCTTCACCACGCGGTTGGGCTTACTCATTCACGATTAATTCGGCTTCGGCACATGTATTTAATTCACCGAATTAACCATTTGGATCGTTCAACTGAGTTTAAAACCAAAAAATCATTGCTTAAATCATCATTTAAACTGCCGAAATTAAAGCTTTAAATTCGAATAATTGAATCCCTTAAGTTGTTTAGTGAACGACCTATTTTTGTTTCTTAGTTTGACGTTGGTGAATTTGCCGTTGCTGATTAATAATTGGTTTATGATTTAGTTTCATATTGATAATTTTAGTTCCTGAATGGTTAAAAAGATTTGACCACCGATAAACCTTGAGGATTTGTTTGCGATTGGTACGATAATTGGTTTTAATTTGATAGCTAACGATTAATTTGTGGTTTCTGACTTGCTTAGAATTAACGTTTTGAGTAGTTAGTGATTTGTCGGTAATCTTAGGATTTCGGCTAGTGTTACTAATCCAGTGGTTAATTGATTTGAATGCCGGATTAGCTTTTCCGTTAACGAAGTAATTGTCTAATTGATTGTGATGATGGTTTAAATTTCCACTAACGTCACGCCACATAAAGTCGGTTTGTGCAATTGCTTTGTTTTTGGGATTTGCTAATGATTCGCGATAATTAATTCTTGAACGATAACGTCGTTGATTGACAACTTGACTGGCTTCGTTAATTTCACGCTGGTCATATAACTTCTTAGTTCCGTAACCACCACCCAGAACAACGAGGATAATAACAATAGTGATAATGATGATTTCTGAATAATGATGATTGGGGCTTTTCCGCGGTGGAAGCGGTTGATAAGACCGAAATTCGAAATCATTGATTGAATTAGGTTTAAATGAATTATTTTTGTTAAACATTTAGGTCGATCTTTCTGAAATTAATTTTCCGTGATTATTGTACCAAGAAAATCGTTTGAACGCATAGTGAGGAGCAAAAATGTTAAGACCTTTAGCTTACCGAATGCGACCCCGAAAACTCCAGGAAGTGATTGGGCAACGCCATTTAATCGGTCCGGGAAAGATTATTACCCGAATGGTTAAATCGCGAGTTTTATCCAGTATGATTCTTTACGGCCCACCCGGAACTGGTAAAACCAGTATTGCGGAGGCAATTGCCGGCAGTACTAAGTATCCGTTCCGGCAGTTAAACGCGGCTAACGATTCGAAAAAAAGTTTAGAAACGATGGCTTTGTACGCTAAAAGTGTCGGAACGATCGTTTTA
>CAKQCC010000119.1 GCA_934216625.1 uncultured Lactobacillaceae bacterium | reverse complement strand
AAGTTGAACTGCTGATCGGATAATTACTCGGGATTACTTCATGACAATGGCGAAAGTCAGTATAAATTTTAAGGCCGCGATCATGGTTTGGATCTAATCTAATTCCGCAAGTAATCTGGTACTGAGCGTGTTTTAGATGACGAAGAACTCGGGAACCACGACGAGCACGACTGGTGACCGGAACGTCGCCAACCGGTTGAAGCTTAAATGAACCGCGTTGGGTCGCAATTGCTAGCGTATCATCATCATTAACCAGTTGAACCACTCTAATTGAATCGTGGGGCTTCAAATTCATTGCCTTAACTCCGGCACTGTTCCGGCCACTAATGGAAACTTCGGCCAAGTCGAACCGATCCGCATAGCCAAATTTAGAGATCAGCATTACCGTACACTTTGGTAAATCATCCCGAAGGTAAATCACGCTAATGACTCTTGAATCTTTAGCCTTGAGATTAACGAATTTCGACGCGTGCCGGTAATAATTCCGACCGGGTTTCAATGCCGCAAAAGTTGAACGTTTAATGTGATTATCATTTGTGGTCACTAAGAACATTCCTCCGGGCTTGAGGGTCTTGAACGGCCGAACCGCAATAATCCGTTCATCACGATCCAGACCAATTGTTTGGGAAATGTGTTCACCAGTGTCTTTCCAGCGTTTGTTATCGATTTCGTTAACCGGCCGGTAAATTAACCGGCCTTTATTAGTGAACATCATTAAGTGATCCCGAGTATTGAGCTGTCGTTCAAATAATGGATAATCACCCGGTTTCAAGCCGTTTTCGTTAGCTTGTGAAGCCTTATAAGAACGAAGGCTACTTCGCTTCAAATACCCATCGTGACTGACCAGTACCATTACCGTTTCGTCAGGAACCGTGACCTTTTGTGAAATCTTAAGGCTTTGGATATGAGCTTCAATTGTGGTTCTTCGCGGCGTTGCGTACTCACGTTTAATCGCTTGAAGTTCATTTTTTAAGACCCGGTCCAGCTGATCGCGATGCTCCAGAATTTGATCAAGCCCGTTAATTTTAAGGTCAAGTGACCGATGTTCACGTTTTAGGGCCGTAACGTCAGTATTGGTTAATCGATATAGTTGAAGTGCCACGATTGACTGGGCTTGTCGAGTAGAAAAATCAAATCGCTTAACCAGATTATTTTGGGCATTATTCCGGTTTCGACTGTTCCGAATCACCTTAATTACTGAATTTAAAATGGACATTGCTTTAATTAGCCCGTCAATAATTTCTTTTCGCTTTTTAGCTTGGCTTAAATTGAATTGGGTTCGACGTTTGATTACCTGCCGCTGATATTCAAGATACGACATTAAAATCGACTTCAGGGGTAACCGTTTTGGCTGCTGATGATCAATGGCAACCACGTTGAAATGATAGGCAATTCGTAAGTCAGTGTTTTTAAAAAGGTAGTTCAAAATTCCTTGAGCGTCAGCATTTCGCTTTAGCTCGATCACAATGGATAATCCTGAACGATCAGTTTCATCCCTGACCTCGGCAATTCCGCTAATCTTTTTGGTCAACCGAATTGCTTCGATTTGTTTAACCATCTGGAGCTTATTCACCCCAAACGGAATTTCGGTAACTTTGATGTATTTTCGACCGCCGCGCATCGTTTTGATCTGACACCTGGACTGAATCATAATCCGTCCCCGACCGGTCAAATAAGCTTTCTTGATTTCTGCCAGACCCTGAACGATTCCACCGGTTGGGAAATCAGGCCCTTTAATGAATCGCATTAGATCGTCTAGAGTTGCCTGAGGATGGGCTTGTAAATAAATCACGGCATCGATCACTTCGCCTAAATTATGCGGTGGAATTTGAGTTGCGTAACCAGATGAAATCCCGGTTGAGCCATTAACTAATAAATTCGGGAACCGAGCCGGTAAAACAGTTGGTTCGTATTCGGTGTCATCGAAATTGAGGACCCAGCTGACGGTGCCCTTATTAATGTCACGAAGCATTTCCCCAGCGATTTTACTGGTTCGGGCTTCCGTGTAGCGCATTGCGGCTGCTGGATCACCATCCATCGACCCGTTGTTTCCGTGGAGCTCAATTAAAGGTTCCCGCATCTTCCAAGACTGACTCATGTGAATCAACGCTTCGTAAATTGAGCTGTCACCATGGGGATGAAAATTACCCATTACATTACCGACGGCTTTAGCGGACTTTCGAAAGGCCTTATCGTAAGTGTTGCCATCTTTACTCATGGCGTAAAGAATTCTTCTTTGAACGGGCTTAAGTCCGTCCCGAACGTCAGGAAGCGCCCGCTGTTGAATAATCGATTTAGAATAACGACTAAACCGCTCAC
>CAKQCC010000118.1 GCA_934216625.1 uncultured Lactobacillaceae bacterium | reverse complement strand
TCGTTAGCTAAAGCCCGTGCGATCGCAACCCGCTGCTTCTGACCACCAGACAGCTGAGATGGATAAAAACTGCTTTTAGTAGAAAGTCCCACCAACTTCAGTAAGCGAACCGCACGCTGACGCCGCTGATTCCTTGACAAATGACGATTATCCAGTAAGGGATATTCAACATTTGCTAAAACGGTTCTGGCGTTCATCAAATTGTAATGTTGAAAAATCATCCCGATTTTCTTCCTGAGCTGGCGAACCTGGCGATGTGACAGATTCAAAACGTTAGCGCCGTTAACCAGCACTTGTCCAGAAGTAGGGTCGTGGATTCGGTTAATCACACGAACCAGCGTACTTTTACCGGCACCGGAATAACCCACAATTCCGTAAACATCGCCGGGAAAGACTTTAAGTGAAACTTGATTAACCGCGTGAATCGTCCGGCGTTTTTGCTTAAAATCAACGCATATTTTTCTTAAATCAATAATTGGCTGACTCATTTAAATAAGCCTTCTTTATTTAAAATTAATCTTCCAAGCCGGAACTTCACTACCGTGGAAGAATTTCTTCAATTCTTTAGCGTTAGCAGAACTCTGATAAGTGCGAACGACTTTGCGAACGGCTTTACGTTTCTTTTCTGATTTAGTAGAAGCAATCACGTTAATGTAAGGAATGATCTTACGATTCATTTTCTCGGTATAAATTGCTTTCTTCGGCTTTAGATTTGCGTCAACCGCAAAATTAGCGTTAATGATCGCGGCGTCAGCATCTTTCAAAGTCCGTGGTGTCTGGGCAGCATTAACTGGTTTCAAGTGTAAGTGCTTCTTATTATCGTAAACGTCGGCTTTGGACGGCAAAGCAGCTTTCTTAAGTTTGATTAATCCAGCTGACTTAAGTAAATTCAATCCCCGGGCTTCGTTTGAGCTATCGTTAGGTAAAGTAATGGTGCTACCCTTTTTCAAATCCTTTAGATTTTTAACGTTCTTAGAATACAAGCCCAACGGCTGAATCGTGGTTCGACCATCGGAAACGAAGTGAGTATGGTGAGCATGATTCCAATTATCCAAAAACTGGTAAGTCTGAAACGAGTTAACGTCAGTTTCGTGATGCTGCAGGGCCTGATTAGGTTGGGTGTAGTCAGAGAAATCAACGATCTTTAAATGAACGCCCTGCTTTGCTAAACGCTTGGCGATCGGGTGCCAGATCTTTTCATCATCACTACCGACTAGACCGATCCGAACGGTATTTTTCTGAACGGCCGACCGGTGACAGCCGGATAAAATCGTTGCCGGAACGACCAATAATACCAATGCTAAAACTAATTTAAAAAATTTTTTCATTTTAATCCTCCTTAAAATTTAATCAACATCTAATCAATTTTGGTACTTTTAAATCACTTCCCCGGGTAAACAAAAAAGTCCGTTCCTATTAAATAGAAACGAACTTATTCGTGATGCCATTCTAATTCGGCAGCAGTTTACACCACTACCCTTACTAACGTCTTGATTAACTAAATTAATTACTTCATTAAAGTAATTTCGATCGATTTCATTCTAAATTTGACTTAATTTCGTTAAATCATAAACGTGTGCCTAAATAATGGAGGCCAATCCATTACCGCCTTAATCATTACGATCTCGACAGTACCAATCGCAGTCCATTTCGTCCAACCAAATTCAACTTGCTTTCATCAATCACGCAAGCTCGCTAAATCCTCTGGTCTGATTACTAATCTGTTCATTTTGTTTTTAATTTTCAATTCACTTATTATTTTAGCCATTCCGAAACAAATGTCAAATAATTATCAAATCAAATTGCCATTGGTTGGATCAACGTTAACCATCCGGTACCCATTATTGGCGTTCAAAGCCGCTTCATCATTCAAATAGCTTTGTTCGTGAAGGGCTTCACCAGCGTAGTTCTTGTCATAAAATTGATTATACTGCATTAACCTTCTCACTAAACCGGATTGATAATCCTGGCGACTGAAGTTCATACTGTTTTGAATCTCCGAAGCGTGCTTCATTTGATCAAGATAATGATTATCATAGCCGATCAAAGTAACCGGTTGCATCCTTTCGTCATCAGATGAATTTGTTGTCCAGCCGGAAGCAGCTAAGAAATCATGGACGTCATTAGCTAACGGATCAATTACCATGCCCTGATAACCTTCGGCGATCACGGATTCGACACTCTGCTTGGTGCCATTAACCGGGACCATGTTGCCTTCCGCATCACGATCGTATACTTTACCGTAATAATTAATGATCGCGTTCGACGGCGTGTACATGAACTGACCGGCGTTCTGGTTGCCGTTTGCTAGTACCGCATGATAAGTACCGTTG
>CAKQCC010000117.1 GCA_934216625.1 uncultured Lactobacillaceae bacterium | reverse complement strand
GGGCTACGATAATCCGTACTTATACGCCGACACTTTAGTGGCTTCTGATCCGCACTGGGTCAATAGTATTCAATCACGCGGAAATGATTTTAGGTGTACCGCTAAATTCCGTTATCGTCAAAGGGATGGCGGCGTGACGGTTCACGTTGCCGATGATCACCAGCACGTGAAAGTTAATTTCGATGATCCAGCCCGGGCAGTTACTCCTGGACAAACCGTGGTGTTTTACGACGGCCAGGAATGTTTGGGATGTGCCACGATTGACAACGCTTATCGTCATCACCGAAAGTTACCTTACGTTTAAAGCTGACTTTAAGGAGGAAATTCGTTTTGAAAATTTACTTCGTTCGCCACGGTAAAACCCAGTGGAATTTGCAGAGTCGCTATCAGGGAGCTGGCGGGGATTCACCGTTACTTCCCGAAAGCTACAAAGAAATGAAAGAATTAGCTCGGTATTATTATCGGGTTAATTTTACCCGAATTTATTCAAGTCCGATTAAGCGGGCTCGGGTGACCGCGATGCAAATTAGTGATCACCTGAAGTCACACCCACCGGTCAGTTTGTGGAGCCGACTAGAAGAATTTCACCTTGGCAAAATGGAAGGGATGAAGTTCAAGGACGTTCGTCAGCGCTATCCGAAAGAATACGACGCGTTTCGTTATCATCCTGATCAATATGATCCGTCCCGAATTGGCGGTGAAAGCTTTACTCAGGTAATTAATCGGATGACCCCAGCAATTAAATTGATGGCCCAGTGTAACCCGCTGGATTCAAACGTAATGGTGGTTAGTCACGGTGCGGCTTTGAATGCGGAAGTTAACTCGCTTTTGGGTTCGTCATTGGCTAATTTAAGAAAGCGCGGGGGATTAGCTAACACCAGCACGACCATTTTATCGACTGACGACCGGGGCCGAAGTTTTCACTTGGTAAAATGGAATAATACCGAGTATATTCCTCACCGGATCGATCCGACCGACGTGATTTAAGGAAGTGATGTGAATGGACCGCCGTAAAAAAGCCCAAATTAATAACCAGATTCACGAGAAAAAGATTGCTAAACGTCGTCAGCGTGATCAACAGCGAGCGGCTAAAACCCTTCACCGACTGGTTAAAGATATTGATCAGCATCCCCATAATTTTAGGACCTACTATGATTTAGGAACCTTTTTGGTTGAGCTTCATAATTATACCCAGGCCGAAGAATTATTTATGAAGGCCCTGGGATTATTTGCCAACCGCAGCGCTAAAGCAAAAGACACGCTAACTTATGGCCTGGCTAACGTTTATTACGCGGCTGGCGAATTTGACCGGGCCATTAAATTTTTTAATCAGGTTAACGACCGCAAGCTGAAGGTTGATTCTTATGTAATGCTGGCGCAAAGCTACATGTCTAAAAAAGATTACAAGCGAGCGGTCGTTTTTGCGTTGACCGCTCGTGGTTTTCGAAAGCAGGATCCTGACATTAACCAGTTGCTTGGTGATAATTTGCTGGCGTTAGGTGATTTTAAACAAGCAATTCAATTTTATGACGTGGCCTTGCGGGCTAAACCACGTTCTGGCCAGGCTAATTTCAACCGTGGAATTTGCGCAATGGTGCTTGGAATTCCGTTTCGGCACAATTTTGCACTTGCTAAACGATATGACCAGCGTTATTTCAAAAAGGGTCAAAAGCGTTTAGCGGACATTGAACGATTCGTTCAAGTCAACCGGAAGAAGTAGGTGGAATTTTTGGCAAAGTCAATTAACCTGTTTCATGATCAATCAAAGCGTTCCCAAGGCCAATTTGTGGAGGGCCAGGTTTCGGCGACTTTCTTTAAGAGCCCTGACAGCTTTTACCGGGTTCTTTTGATTCAAATTACCAAGACTAATTTGAAATGGCATCAGGATCAAATCGTGGTAACCGGTAACTTTGGCGAAATGGATTCAAACCGTGATTATCGTTTCCTGGGTCATTTGATTCACCATCCCAAATATGGTGACCAGTTTAAAGCAATCAGTTATAGTAACGACACGCCAACGTCGCGAAAGGGATTAGTTGCCTATTTAAGTGGAAAAGATTTTCCCGGGGTTGGCGAACAAACGGCCAAAAAAGTGGTTGATCAACTCGGCGAAAATTTAATTGAAGTCGTCTTGAGTCGACCGCAAATTTTGAATTCATTAGGAATTAGTGCTAGGCAAGCCAAGTCGATCCACGACGGGATTGAAAATAACGACGGGATCGAACAAATTATTATCGGTCTGAATAGTTACGGGTTCGGAAGTCGGCTCGCTTCGACGATTTTTAATCATTACCACGAAAAGACGCTTCAGGTGATTCAGCACGATCCTTACCGGTTAGTTAAGGACGTCCGGGGAGTTAATTTTAAGAAAGCCGATCAGATTG
>CAKQCC010000116.1 GCA_934216625.1 uncultured Lactobacillaceae bacterium | reverse complement strand
ATATAGTTAAACGCCCTGAGCACAGTGATCCGGCTTCCGTAGTCTACGATGCGGTTCACAAGGCTAAGGCCGAAAATTACGATATTCTGTTTGTGGATACTGCGGGTCGTTTACAAAACAAGGTTAATTTGATGAATGAGTTAGCTAAAATGAAAAAAGTCTTAACTCGTGAGATCCCGCAGGCTCCACATGAAGTAATTCTGGTTCTCGACGCCACGACTGGTCAAAATGCTTTGAGCCAAGCTAAATTATTCAAGCAGGTAACTAACGTGACCGGAATTATTTTAACTAAATTAGACGGAACCGCAAAGGGCGGAATTATATTAGCAATTCGCCACGAGCTTCACTTACCGGTTAAGTACGTTGGCTTAGGTGAGAAAGTGGATGATTTGCGGCGTTTTAACGCCAGTGATTTTGTTGACGGTTTATTTGGTGGCTTGTTTAAGTAATTTTTAGAGTCAAAAATGGAATTAGCTCAGAACAATCGAATTAATTCGTTACTTGAATTTTATCAACCGTTGTTGACGAGCAAGCAACAAGCTTATATGCAGTCTTATTTTGTGGCTGATCTGTCGCTCGGTGAAATTTCCCAGAATTTTCACGTTAGTCGGCAAGCGGTCTACGATAATTTACGTCGAACCGTTAAAATTTTGAGCGATGACGAGAAGCATTTACGGCTTTACCGAAAATTTGTTGAACGAAATCGACAAATTGACCGAATTCAAAATTACGTCTGTCGTCATTATGCAAACGATCGGCAGCTTAAGATGATGATTAAACACTTGGAAGATTTAGAGAATAATTGACGAAAGTGGTGAATGAAAATGGCTTTTGAAGGACTTACGAGTCGGTTTCAGAAAGTTTTTCGTGATTTAAGTGGTAAGGGTCACGTCGGTAAGTCAGATTTAAGAAAGACGATGCGTCAAATTCGACTGGCGCTTCTTGAAGCCGACGTTAATTTTGACGTTACCAGAAAATTTGTTAATCAAGTTCAGCAAAAAGCTCAAGGTGCTGACGTTTTGGAGGGGCTAAACCCCAGTCAGCAAATCGTTAAAATTGTTGATAATGAACTAACTAAGACGATGGGGACGAAAGCGGTCCCGCTGAACCGGGCTTCACAGCCACCAACCGTAATTATGATGGTTGGCTTGCAAGGTGCCGGTAAAACCACTACGGCTGGTAAATTGGCGTTGCGACTGAAGCGTGAATCTCATGCTCACCCGTTGTTAATCGCGGCGGATGTCTATCGTCCCGCTGCCGTGGATCAGTTGGTGCAGGTTGGTCAACAGATTAAAGTTCCGGTCTTTCAGCGTGGCACCAAGTTAAAGCCGGTTCAGATTGTTAAACAGGGTCTGCAAGTCGCTCATGATCACCACAATGATTACGTAATCATTGATACCGCGGGTCGAGTGCAAATTAACACTAAGATGATGAACGAGCTAAAGGATCTGAAAGCACTAGCCCACCCGAACGAGATTTTACTAACGGTTGACTCCATGACTGGTCAGAATGCGGTTAAGACCGCTAACGGCTTTAATGATGCACTGGACGTTACGGGAGTAGTCCTAACCAAGTTAGACGGTGATACCCGCGGTGGAGCAGCGCTTTCGATTCGGGCCGTAACCCATAAGCCAATTAAATTCGTCGGTGAAGGTGAAAAATTACCTGATCTTGATGTCTTTCATCCTGATCGAATGGCTTCCCGAATTTTGGGAATGGGTGATATTTTAACCCTGATTGATAAGGCCCAAAAGGGTTATAACAAGAAAAAGGCGGCTCATTTAGCCCAAAAGATTAAACAAAATACGTTTGACTTTAACGACTTCTTGGTTCAACTCGAAAAGATTCAACACATGGGACCACTTAAAAAGATCGTTAAGCTGATTCCTGGAATGGCTAATAATCCGGCTTTAAGCGGCGCTAATATGAATCCAAAAGACATGGATCACGTTAAAGCCATTATTTATTCGATGACTAAACAAGAACGTTCCCATCCCGAAATTTTGACGCCACCCAGAAGACGCCGAATTGCTAAGGGATCCGGTCGTTCAGTTCGGATTGTTAACCGGGTCATCAAGCAATTTAACACCATGAAAAAAATGATGAATCAGCTGTCAAACGGCAATTTCTCTGGAATGAACCGAATGAGTCAAATGATGAAACGGATGGGTGGCGGATCATCGCTTCCTGGTATGGGTAGTAACCCAATGGCTCAAATGTCTAAATTTGGGATGCGCAGTGCCGCCAAAAAAGCTAAACGTGCTAAAAAGAAACGCCGAAAATTAAAGAAATTGTTGAAACGTCGATAGGTGTCAAGTAAAATCACTTTACATTGAATCTAAAATTTGGTATATTAATTATGGTTTAGTTAAAAATTTCAGGAGGTGTGTTTATGTC
>CAKQCC010000115.1 GCA_934216625.1 uncultured Lactobacillaceae bacterium | reverse complement strand
CGTCCGGTCGGTTGATTCAAATCATTTGCGTCAGTTATTAAACGATCGCTTGAACCGAAATCCAGCGACCGACCGTCATTTGAAATGATTTTAGGTTAGGGGCCCAATTTAATTGAATAAGTTAATCTTTATTTACGGGACCATGAATTGCGGAAAAACGGCGAAAGTAATTCAGTTGATCCATTCTTTCAAAGAACAGCATAAGCACATTTTGACGATTAAGCCGACGATCGCTAATCGTGATTCGAAAACGTGCTTCGTAACCCGATCCGGTGAGGAATATCCTGCCGACATTTTGGAAAAACCGAACGATTGTGATCGATTCGAGATCAACGTTACCGATTTTTTAAAAAAGATCGAATCTCTGGATTGTGTAATTATTGATGAAGCCCAGTTCATGGAGCCGAAAGATATTCAGATCCTGGATCGGAAGGTGAGTCGTTATGACGTGCCGATTCTTTTTTTCGGGTTGCTAAAAGACTTTCGGAACCGTTTATTTCCAACGTCAAAATACTTGATTGAACACTGCGATGATTTGCGCGAAATGAAGTCAATTTGTCGGTGGTGCGGTCGCAAGGCAACCTGTGTGTTAAGAGTCCACGACGGTCAGCCAGTTTATCAAGGAAAAGAAATTGAGATTGGTAGTAATACGTACGTGCCGGTGTGCAGGTATCATTATTACCATCCGAAAAATTTGGGATAAAATCAGTTAATTAGAACCAGGAAAATGATGATGATCAGCAATCACACTAAGCCATTTTTATTGAATTTAGCCAGCATTCGGGTGATTTACGCGTCACCCGATTGGCTAAGCACCGACCGTAATTTTATGGACGCGGTCGAGCAGGTAATTCACGACAACATTAGTAATCGCAACACGGAAGACACTTGGTACCGGGTGTCAGCACCGGATTATGACCCCAGCCGGGCCGATTCGACTTTGGCACCGGGTCGTGATCTAGCTCGACAGTACGGTGATTACTATAACTGGGATCAGCATCAGCAAATGGTCCTGCACACTAAGCGCCGTCACTCCCGTCGGATTAGAATCCGACCGGCAACCCGGGCTGACCGAAGTAAGTTGCCGAAGCTGAGTGAATTAATTAAGAAAAATAAATAATATCCCCCTAAAATTGGCCGAAACGGGTTCAACTTTAGAGGCTTTTGTTATATAAATTAGGTGGTGCGTATGATTAACGATCGCAAAATTAAATTAAATCACCGGCCAGCAGAAGCTAGTCCTGACGTTATTGACGGTCGGCAGCTTGCCAAACAAATTAACTTGAAAACTAAGCGGGCGATCGGTAAATTAAGTGTAAAACCGATGCTTGCGGTGGTCGTCTTTGCTAACGATCAGGCTAACTTGCTTTACGCTAGATTAAAGGCTAAAAAAGCTAAGCGGGTCGGAATTGAATGCCGGACGTTCAAGATCCAGCAGGATACTACCCAAAACGAATTGCTGGGTTTAATCAGCTCGTTGAACAATCAGCCTAGGATTAACGGAATTATCGTTCAGTTGCCGTTACCGAACGGGATTGATGAGCACGTAATCGCCGGTGCGATTGACCCGGATAAAGATGTCGACGGGATGACCCCCGTTAACGCCGGTAAACTTTTGCTAGGCGTCAGCCGCAGCAAACATTTCTATCCGGTGGGGTGCACCCCGCTAGGCGTTATGGTAATGCTGGATAATTACTTCGGCGGTAATCATTTCGACCGTGGTTATTTCGCGGGGAAACGGGCGTTAATTATCGGTAGAAGCAACATCGTCGGCAAACCGTTAGCGGCGATGCTGATCAACCACGGCGCAGAAGTAACGATCTTGAATCATTACGCGCGTGATCGTTCTGATTTGAGTAATCACGACATCATCATCGGCGCTACGAATCAAGCTAATTTAATTAAAAGTAAATTTATTAGACGTGATCATTCACAGATTATGGTCGACGTCGGTGAAAATACCGATAGCAACGGACGTTTAGCGGGTAACTTTACTAAGCCGGCCTTGCGGTTCAGTAAGGCGTATACGCCGGTTCCCGGTGGTGTCGGGCCGATGACGATTGCGATGCTTCTTAAGCAGACGCTTGAATGTGGTCAACAGCAAGCCAAAAATTATGACTAAAATCGTTTATTAACTTTAATTGAATTTTTTAACTCGCTAACGTTCGAATTAGCGAGCTTTTTAGTTCATTTTACAATCGTAATTTAAGTCACTACAATGATAACTGAGTATATTAAATCGGGAAGGGTTGATTTGAATGTATAACAAGCATCAAGTACAAAAGTTAAACGACAAAAAGGTCCTGCACAAGGTCAAGAAACAATGGGTTACCATCTCCGTCGCTTTACTGGGGATGCTCGGCATCGGAGCCACTAGTCAAGTCCACGCTCACGCCGACGCGAATCAGAACACTAAGAC
>CAKQCC010000114.1 GCA_934216625.1 uncultured Lactobacillaceae bacterium | reverse complement strand
CCAGTATTGCGGAGGCAATTGCCGGCAGTACTAAGTATCCGTTCCGGCAGTTAAACGCGGCTAACGATTCGAAAAAGAGTTTAGAAACGATGGCTTTGTACGCTAAAAGCGTCGGAACAATCGTTTTATTTATTGATGAAATTCACCGGATGAACAAATCTGACCAAGATTATTTATTATCATTGACGGAAGCCGGTCAGATTATTTTGGTGGGGGCAACGACCGAAAATCCTTATTTGAATTTAAATCCGGCCATTCGCAGTCGGGTTCATATTTTTCAGGTTCACCCGTTAACTCCGCACGAGATTAAAATCGCGGTTTTGCGGGCCCTGAAAGACAAAGCAAGGGGATTAGGCAAACTTAGTGCTAATGTGTCCCAATCGGCAGTTAATTTCCTTTGTCAACGAGCTAACGGTGACGTTCGGATTGCTTTAAATGCTTTGGAACTGGCGGTTAAATCAACTTCACCTGATCGCCACGGGAAGATTAACGTTAAATTGACCGACGTTGAAGAGTGTATGCAGCAAAAAGCCCAGACTGCCGACAAAAATGGGGATGCACACTATGATGTAATTTCTGCGCTGCAAAAATCAATCCGGGGCAGTGATACCGATGCGGCACTTTATTACGCAGCCCGGTTGATCAATTCCGGAGATCTTGACTCAATTTGTCGGCGGTTAAGCGTAATTCCTTATGAAGACGTTGGCCTTGCTAACCCTCAAGCGTGTATTTTTACGACTGAAGCAATTCAGGCCGCTTTGCATTTAGGGCTACCGGAAGGCCGGATCCCGTTAGCTGACGCAATTATTATTTTGTGCTTGTCACCGAAATCGAATTCGGGGATGAACGCCTTGGATCACGCAATTTATAGTGTTCGCCACGGTAATGATGGTCAAGTACCTAGCAATTTGAAGGACGCTAGTTATTCGGGAGCTCACCAATTAGGCCGGGGGATTGGCTATAAATATCCGCATGATTATACTCATGATTGGACTAAGCAACAGTATTTGCCGTCGAATCTTAAAGATGAACAATATTATCGACCAAAAAGCAACGGTGCGGAAGCCAAGATGCTTCATCAGTATTATCGACTATTAATCGCTGAGGGTAAACCAATTCATAAAGGAATTTGGAAAAAATGGCTATATTAGCCTAATCGTTTTAACTCCTTGGCGTGTTTCAAATCTCGCCATAGGTAAGGAGTATGTGCGTAGGTCTTGATTAGTTCAGCTTCTGATTTGTCCATGAAACGGGTGGCGTAATAACCGACTTCGTTTTCGGTTACCCGAGCCCATTCGGATGGGTGCTGACGATTATAAATTAAAGTTTGGTGATTCTTGGGATTATACTGGCCAACAAAGCGCTTCCCGTTTGCGTTTAGTTTTTGAATTAATTTATTAAACGTGATCATTGCTGGTTTTTCGTATCGACTATCCATTTAAAAACTTCTTTCTGAATTAATAATTTGACTAATAACAATTTTATATTACCATTAGACCTAATTAAGTACAATTAGCAATCGGGGGCGGAATCATGATTCGGTTATTGTATTTATTAGCACTCGCTTTATTACTCGGTTCGGCTTTCTTATTTTGGCTTTCGCTTCACATAGCTTTTAAACACCCGAAATTGTTATTTCATTTGCTAGTTAAAGAACTTCAAAAGGGTCCTAAATACATGCTGATTGCGGAATTGTGGCCAATTGTGATTATGGTAATTGCTGCTGCACTAATGATTGCGGCACTGATTAATTAAAAAATTGTTAAAATTAATGAATTTAATTGTGAAATTAGTTAGAATGGGCCTGTCACTTAATCCTAGTAATTAATATGAAGGCGATATTTAATGACTGTCGGTGATAAATTAAATTCAATTGACAGTTTAATTCATGTCTACACTTATTCTGCTTTGGCTTTAGTGGTGATTTTTGTGGTGGCGTTGATTGTCGCAATTGTTTTCACCGTTAAAGACAAACGGAAAGGGATTCCGATTATCGTAATGGTGATTTCTGGAATTATTTTTGCTGCTGTGATGGGGTTAGGTCTTCATCAAAAAAGTATCCACCAGGATTATGATGCCCAGATGAATTATTATTACGCACGAACCGGAGTAACTCCGGAATCGAGTCGAGAATTGAACTTGAATCAATTTAAGCACCGGATTATTGAGATGCATCAAATTGATCAGAAAATTGCCAGTCGAATGCAACATTAATTTTGCAATTTAAAAATCCCGTCAGAAAATTTCTGACGGGATTTATGTTTGGATTAAATTTCTTATATTTTACTTCTTGAATTTTAAGGCTAATGAACCGGCACCAATTGCTCCAGCATCGTTACCCAACTGAGCTAATTGAACCTTAGTTGAATCACGAACCGGTTTAAAAGCATTTTCTTGGAAGTAACGAGTGGTTGGCTGTAAAAGGGTATTGCCGGCATTTGAAACGCCACCACCAATAATGATGTTACTTGGATT
>CAKQCC010000113.1 GCA_934216625.1 uncultured Lactobacillaceae bacterium | reverse complement strand
ACTTTATTCTTAGAATGATCAAAAATTTTTTGAGGATCACCACTTTCTATAAATGATCCATGATCCATGAAGTAAGTTTTATCACTAATTTTTCGGGCAAAATCCATTTCATGAGTTACGATAACCATTGTCATTCCCCGGCTTGCCAATCTTTCAATCATCTTTAAGACATCATTCGACATTTTCGGGTCTAATGACGACGTCGGTTCGTCCAATAATAGCAAATCAGGGTGCATTGCCAATGCTCGAACGATTGCAATTCGTTGTTGTTGACCACCAGATAACGAAGACGGATAAGCACGCGCTTTAGATTCTAACCCAACTTCATCAAGCAGTTGACCTGCTTTTTGAATCGCCTTTTGCTTAGGTATTTTATTCACAACCATTGGCGCATAAATAATGTTTTTTAAAACATCAAAATTTGAAAACAAATTAAAACGTTGAAAGACAATTCCAATGTGAGTCCTAAGCTTATTTTTATCTTTTTCTCTCATTTTGGAACTTAATTTAGTTCTTTTAAAAACTATTTGGCCTTGGCTAAAATAATTAATCAGATCTAAGCATTTTAGGAAGGTACTCTTCCCAGCTCCGGATGGTCCAATAATGGTAATAATCTGGCCTTGATCAATGTGAAAATTGATATTTTTAAGAACGAGCAGTTGATTAAATTTTTTATACAGATGCTTCACGGTGATCATTTTTCTTTAATCTCTTCTCTAATCGACCTAATAACGTATTCATAACTATCATAATTACAAGGTAAATTACCGCAGCTACCAAGATGGGTTGAATACCTAAAGCTGTGGAACCCCTAACGGTCTGAGCTTCATACATTAAATCGCCAATTCCAAGTACGGACACTAAAGATGAACTTTTAATGTTAGTTATAAATTGATTAACTAACGCCGGCATAATGTTCTTCAAGGCTTGTGGTAAAATAATTCCACGAGCTGTTTGAAATCTTGACATACCTAACCCTCTTGCGGCTTCAATCTGCGGACTAGGTACGGAATCAATCCCTGCTCGAAACACTTCAGAAATGTAAGCCGAAGAGCAAATCGTTAAAGCGATTACCCCAGTCATAAAATCCGGAATCTTGAATCCCGTAATTTCCGGTAATCCAATATAAACGACGTAAACTTGAACTAAAAGCGGAGTATCTCGAATAATTCCGATGTAAGTCCTAGCAATGAGCGAAAATAATTTAAATCTGGATGCGTGCATCCCGGTTAAAGCTGCACCTAAAATTGCGCCTAAAATAATTGAAATCACTGATAATTCAAGGGTAACTACAACCCCGTCAAGGTATAATTTCCAATATTGCGGTAAAAATGAAAAATTACTAAGAAGCGATGTCATGATTAATCAACACTTTCATTTTAACTTAGGGACTTGAGAAATTTCGTAACTATCGACTTTAGCAAATTTGGCTCGGTTAGCAACTACAATCTGATTGACTTTCTTCAGTAACTTTTTAGAAACATGTTTTTGAAGGACAATTGCGGCTCCTTTACCACCAGTATGAAAATCAATATGAGTCATTGCTAAATCTTTATTACGATGAACCAATAACTTATCGGTATCTTTAGATGCTACGAAAGCATCAGCTTTATCGTTTTTAACTGCTAAAGCTAAATCAGTAAATTCCGTTAATCCTTTTATGTGAGCTTTAGGGTCATGCTTAGCAACTGCTGTTTGTTGAATCGACGAATTCATAACGGCTACCGTTGATCGATTTAAAAGATTTGGATTATGGTTAAATTTATTCACATCTTGCTTCCTAGTAACGACAAAATTTTGGTCACCTTTGAAATACGGCTTAGAAAATGAAACTGACTTCTTGCGTTGCGGCGTAGATGTTAATTCCGTAATTAACATATCAACTTTGCCAGCTTCAAGGGATGGTAAGCAACCATTGGCGTCCATCGTCTTTAACTTCAAATGAACATGGAGTTTCTTGGCAACCTGGTGGGCCAGAAAGACATCAGATCCTTGCATGCGGTCTTTGCCATGGACTTCTTTATGAAACTCAGCGGGCGGATTTGAATTTAGCATCCCAACTACCAAGGTTTTGCGAGACTTTATTCGGCCCAATGATTCTTTTTTACCACATGCTGATAAAGTAACAGTTAATGTAATAACTGCTAATAAAGTCATTAACTTAATGATAATTTTTCGTAGTTTCATACTATAATCTCCTAGTTAATTTAAACGAAAATCGAGCCTAAACTAATATTCTTTAACACCGTCTTTGTAAACGGACTTATCTTTTTGCTGAACGGCCTTAATATCTTTTAACGGATTATGATTCAAGACTAAGAAATTAGCTAAATGACCTGATTTAATTGAACCGACCTTATTTCCTAACTTTAGCAAATGAGCACTGTTATTAATAGTGCTTAAAGCATCAAAATTACTGACACCAGGTAAACTAGCCATCAATTCTAGTTCTTTCGCTGTCAAATCAAACGTATTAAAGGG
>CAKQCC010000112.1 GCA_934216625.1 uncultured Lactobacillaceae bacterium | reverse complement strand
GCATAACGTCATTCGGAAGGGAGTTCCACCGCTTTCGAAGATTAAAGATCCGCTTCGCTTTCGTTCGGTCAAATTTAGTGTCCCCGAATGGATAATTCAGCAATTGGATTCTCAAGTTGGGGCTAAAAAATGTGATTCGATTTTGCGTCACGTTAATCAGCCTAAACAGACATCCGTTGACGTTAACGTTCGCCTGATTAACCAAAAAGCACTAATGAATCAACTAGTTCAGGATCATGAACGTCCGGTTCGGAGTCGCTTGGCTAAAAATGGATTGGTTACTAACGGGCGTCCGGTGGCTCAAACCAACGAATTTAAGCGAGGATTATTTTCGATTCAAGCCGAAAGCGCGATGCTTCCGGTTGAGTCGATGCATATTCGGCCCGACGAAAAGATTTTGGACACTTGTTCAGCACCCGGCGGCAAGACTTGCCAGATTGCCGAGCGCCTTTCTAAATCGGTGGGTGGAATGGTTTTGGCTTGTGATCTGCACCCGAATCGTCTGGCAAAAGTGACTCAGAACGCGAAACAGCTTCGGGTGAATGATTGCCTTCGGACTCAAGTCGCTGACGCCCAAAAACTTCACTCAAGTTTGGGTCAACGTCAATTCGACCAGATCCTGGTCGACGCGCCTTGCTCTGGACTGGGTTTAATCCGAAACAAGCCTGAGATTAGGTATTTTCGGCAATTGAGTGACGTTCGGCGTTTACACCAAATTCAGGTTCGAATCTTGCTGTCAGCAGCTAATCAATTGAAGGTTGGCGGTCACCTAGTTTACAGTACCTGTACGATCCTAGATCAAGAAAATCAGTCAACCATTAGTACGTTTTTAGATCGTCGGCCTAATTATCGATTAATTTCGACACGGCTTGATTTACCAATCAACGGCCGAAAAGATTATCGATTCGTAAAATTATATCCAGATGATTTTGATTCCGACGGTTTCTTTATTTGTACTTTAGTTAGGATTAAGTGAGGTGAAACATGTCAACTGGTAAGATTTACCAATCGTTAAGTGGTTTCTATGACGTTTATTCTGACGGTAAAATTTATCGGACCCGAGCCCGCGGTAATTTTAGGCAAAAAAAGATTAAACCGATCGTTGGCGATTCGGTGACTTTTGACCACGATTATTTACTCGGGGTTAAGCCTCGACATAATCGATTGCAGCGGCCGCCGGTTGCAAACGTTGATCAAGCAATCGTGGTGACTTCGGTTGACGACCCATCTTTTTCAAGCGGGCTTTTGGATCGGCAACTGATTGCCCTTGAATTTCAGCACGTTAAACCGCTGATTTATTTTTCCAAAATGGATCGATTGAAACCAGCTGCGCAAGCCCGTTTCCTTCACGTTGCTGAATATTATCACCGGATTGGCTACGACGTTTTTATTCCGAAGCGCGCTTTTTGTCCCAAGACGCTTGATTTATTAAAGGATCACTTAATTGGAGCTGAAACGGTAGTCATGGGCCAGACTGGGGTTGGTAAGTCCAGTCTGTTGAATCATTTGAAACCGGGCTTGAATCTAAAAACGGGTTTGGTTTCTAAATCGCTTCACCGCGGTAAACACACTACTCGCCGGGTTCATTTAATCGTCATTAACCAGGGCTTAGTGGCTGACACGCCCGGTTTCTCGTCTTACGAAGTTTTAGCAATTGATATTTATCACCTCAAAAATTATTTTCCTGAGTTTGTTCGAGCTTCGGCCCACTGCAAATTTAGAGAATGTTTGCACTTTCACGAGCCCCATTGTGCCGTTAAGCAATTGGTCAAGAGCGGTAAGATCATGAAAAGCCGTTACCAGACTTATTTACATTTATTCGATTTAATTAAACACCGAAAACCAATGTATCATCATTCAAATTAGGGGGAATTTAAAATGATTAAGGTTGCACCATCGATTTTAAGTGCAGATTATGTTCATTTAGCTGATAGTATTCAGAAAGTTGAAAAAGATGCTGATTACTTGCATATTGACGTAATGGATGGGGCTTTCGTACCGTCAATTGCTTATGGCCCGGGTTGGGTTAAAGCAATTCGACCGATTACTAACTTAAAGTTGGATATTCACATGATGGTCCAGAATCCGGAACGTTATATTCCAACTTTTGCTCAGGCCGGTGCTGACGTGATCGGGGTCCATAAAGAAGCCACTCCGCACATTCATCGCGCACTACAGATGATTCATAAAAACGGTTGTAAAGCGGAAGTGGTCATTAACCCGGGAACTGACGTTTCGGCGATCCGGCCGGTTTTGTATTTAGCTGATCAAGTCTTAGTAATGACGGTTAATCCCGGCTTTGGTGGCCAGAAATTTATTCCCCAAATGGTAAACAAAATTAAAGAATTAAACCACCTTAGAAAACAATTTCATTATCATTATCAGATTGAGATTGACGGCGGGGTTAATAACCGCACAGTCCAATCAGCTTATCAAGCGGGAACTGACGTGGCGGTCGCCGGATCGTTCGTGTTTGATTCTGGTGATCCAGCAGCCCGGGTTCGTGCCATTAAGCAGGCTACCAAATGAAGCGGATTAATCTATTGGCTGGTGGGCCAGTTGCCGAATGGCCCCAAGAATTAAGGATGGGTCAAATTCACGGTCCCTGGTT
>CAKQCC010000111.1 GCA_934216625.1 uncultured Lactobacillaceae bacterium | reverse complement strand
ACGGTCGCGAACCAAAACGGCACCCACCGAAAGTCGATTACAGGTCCCGCGGGTTGAAAGTAAAACCGCTTGGAGCATAAAAAACTGATCCCAAGGAATCCTTGAATCTTTTTTCAAATTATCACCTGCTTCCTTAATATTATAGCAAAATAATTCTAAACCGTAATGTGTGATTTAATATTTGCGAAAAATTTGTCACCAATTCCGGGAACTTTCTTAATATCATCAACCGATTTAAAATCACCGTGTGATTTTCGGTAACTAATAATTTTTTGAGCCCGTTTGGGACCGATCCCGTTGATCGACTGGAGCTTACTCTGGTCAGCAGTATTAATATTAACCTGACTTGAGTCAGAAGATCCAGAACGTGACGAATCAGGATGCGAAGTCCCACCAGAATTTGATTGACTAGTGCCGGCTGGCAAGCCTTTGATCTCACCTTTAACCGGAATATAAACCGTTTGTTGATCAACTAATTTTTTAGCTAAATCAATGTGTTTTCGGTCGGCCGATCGAGTCAAGCCGCCCGCTAAGTTGACGGCATCGTCAATTCGCATATTACTGGTGAAGCGATAGACCCCCGGTTTCTTAACGGCACCTTCCACGTCAACAAAAGTTGGCTGCGAACGCGAACTGGCTTGCGAGTGATGCTGATTTGACTGAAGCGCCGCCTGATTACTATTTGACAAATTCTGGGTCGACTGAGCAGGAGCATCCCGATCGTTAATCATTATAAATAACGTAACCATTAACACTACAATTGTGGCAATTAACCCCACAATAATTTTGAGTTTATGTTCATTCACAAATTCCTTAACCTGATTTAACTTATTCATCCTTCTCCTCCTCTTTCCACTCCTAAATACGAAAAAAGTTGATTTTAAAGTTCAAAATCAACCAATAAAATAATTATTTTTCCAATAATCGAATCGCCTGACGAAAACTAGTCACCGGAATCACTTTTAAATGCGGAGCGTCCTTACGCGCGGTTCGGCACGCTAACTGATAATTAGTCAAATGTCCCGGTTCGATTTTGCGAACGGCAGCCGTTGGTTTAACGTACGGTGCCAAGAAAATAGAAGCACCGCGCCGTTTTGCGGCAATAACCTTCTTATCAATTCCGCCGATTTCACCCACCTGACCATGAGCGTTAATCGTTCCAGTTCCGGCAATAATCCGGTGGCGTTTCAAGTGACCATGAGTTAATTGGTCATACATCTGAAGAGCAAACATCAGTCCCCCGGAAGGTCCGCCAATTTTGCGGGGGTTAACGTGAACCGGCAACTTGGTCTTAACCGCGAAATTATCGCCTAGAAGAACCCCTAATCCTGGCCTGGCGGTTCCTGGCAAGCGAACTAGACGGTCAGATGTTCGGTGAACGGTACCGTTTCGTTCAAATTCCAGTTGAACTCGTGAATCAACGTGCTGACGTTTCAAATAATTCTGGTAGCCTAAAGCACTGCTAAAATGACGGTGATTAATTTCGGTAACGGTATCGCCGGCCTTAACCCGATTCTTTAAGCCCGAATTTCTCATAATGTCCACCACGTAAATTCCGCGGTAACGCTTTTTTACGGAATGATGCGAAGCCGAAAAAGCAGTGTAAATTGCTTCATTAATCGCGCTTCGCATGTAAAACTGCTGAACCCGTTCGTAAGTAGAATTATTTTCGTTCCCGGTAATCGCGTTCGAACTGACGATTGAGTCATTAGGATCTAATTTAGCCCATAAATAGCTCACCGGCCGTGCGGGAATCACACCTACTGAAGTTAACATTAATTTACCGGGATCCCGATCCGGTCGTCGCTGAATCTTAACCATCGTCTTCAAATTATTGGCGTCGCCGGGTGTTTCAACGTAATCAGGAAGTGGCCACCAGAGAAAGAACATCATCAATACCACCAGTAAAATAATCCCAAGCTCAGTTTTCGAATTCTTAAAAATTCTCTTTTTCATTTCGAACCACGCTTTCGAATTTCAATCATTTTCCGGGCAACGTTGTTCGGAACACAATCCAAAATTTTGCCGCCAAAGTGAAACGTTTCCTTAATAATTTGTGAAGAAAGCCATTCGTATTTGGGATTTGCCAACAAAAACACCGTTTCAATTTTTGGATCAAGATGATGATTATCCAAAGCAACCGATTTCTCAAAATCAAGGTCTCGGGAATTTCGAATTCCCCTCACGATAATCCGAACGTGGAGCCTTTTCATCAGATCAACCGTCAGGCCATTTTCGGCAATCACTTTGACACGCTTCATGTCCCGAACGTTAGCTTTAAGAAGCTTAACCCGTTGAGTTTGGGAAAAAAGGTAGTGCTTACTTAAATTATTGCCGACCACCACAATTAATTGATCAAAGACGGTACAAGCTCGCCGAATCAAATCTAGGTGCCCGTTGGTAACCGGGTCGAAACTTCCCGGAAAAATTGCTTTGCTCATTGATGACCATCCCAACGATAAATCGTAATTAAAGCCAGACCGTAGCGCTTCTGCTTAATTAACCGGTAGCCAGGAACCTGCTTTACTAATTTAGTTTGAAAATCAGTTTCACAAATCACCAGCGCACCCGAATTTAGCAATGACTTCCGTGCTAAAACCAGTAAATCCTTGGTCATTCGCTGAAGGCGGTAAGGCGGGTCGAGATAAACCCAGTCAAAACGTTGGTGAGTCTCTGCTAAATGGGTCAACGCTCGTTTTGCGTTCATTTTATAAACCGTAAACAGGGATTGCGAACGAGTAGCCGC
>CAKQCC010000110.1 GCA_934216625.1 uncultured Lactobacillaceae bacterium | reverse complement strand
CTGGACTGCATGGTCGTCGAAAGTTAAAGGGCGAAGACGTTTTAAGTTTGATTCAATATTAAATAGACTTTAAATTTGGTGTTCATTCTGATATACTACAGATGAATGCCTAATGGAGAGTTGGCACATCGGTACTGCACCGGATCCGAAATCCGGCGAACCGGCACAAGTCGGCGGGCAGGTTCGACTCCTGTACTCTCCTTAAATGATTCGGGACACCGCCATATGAATTGGTGGTGGCCCTTTTTTGTTGACTACTCAAGGTGATTGGATGCGAATCGGTGATTTGAAACCGGTCCATTTGCGACGGTTGACGAAAACAATCTACGCTAACGAACATCATCTTCACGACTGGCAACTGGACTGGCGCCGCCTAAAATTCTTAATTCATGATAATGACGAACTGATGGCTCAGGTGAAAGCCGGAATTGCTGAAGACTGGCTTCGAACTAACGGGGTGATCTGGGACGACCGGATTGGTTACCACCGTTATCCGAACAGTAGTTACAATGCGAATGACGCGGTCTTTTGGCCGTTTTCTACCTGGGGCACGCCATGTATCGTAATTACTTTTTTGGATGAATCGGTTAGAGCTTACGCCCTGTATTGTCACGGCCGTGATTGTGACTTTCACTATCTAGGTCGAAACTGAAAGGATGATTAAAATGGCTGATAAAGTTTTGGATTCGTTAATTCCTAAAATTAATCATTTAGCCCACCTCGAAAAACACCGGAAACTGACTTCTGATGAACGCCGTCAACAGAGGAAACTTCGGCAAAAGTACTTGAAACGCTTTCGGCGTAACTTCCGGGAACGGCTTTTAATGACTAAGTTTGTGGACAAGAATGGAAATGACGTTACTTCAGAACCCGTGAAGCGCATTCAGCGAAAACGCGGCTTGCGGAAGTAATTTTGGAAAGGAAGTAAGCTACGATGGCTTGGATAATTTTGCTAATGGTCCTGTTCTTCTTGGCCGGGATCGTGGTTGGCTTTTATGCCGCCCGAAAATACATGAAGAATTATTTGAAGAATAATCCGCCGATTGACGCTAGCCAGTTAAGCCTGATGATGTCGCAGATGGGCCGGCGACCGTCAAAGAAGAAGCTGCGGCAAATGATGAACACGATGCGCAATCATCAAAATTATTAAATCGCCTGGACTGCATTAATAAATGCAGCCTATTTTTTCTGGAGAGATTGCCGAAGCTGACTAAAGGACGCTTGCATTCGCTGTTCAATTTTTTGCTGGGCCTGGTCGTTGAACTTAACGTGCGGATCGACTTTGATCGGGTGGCCGAAAGCCACGTGAATTTTCTGCCGGTGCAAGAGGTCTTTGAAGGTTAGCGGTCCTTGATAAACGGCCGGCTCTAACGGAACTTTCGCGAGCTTCGCGATTAGTGCCGCACCGCTCTTCAGTTTCTGGGAATGACGGGTCCCGGAAGGAAAGATGATGATGGAAAGGTTGGTCTTTTCCAAGATTCGGACCGGCTTGATTACGATGGAAGGGCCAGGATGCTTGCGATCCACCGCGATTCCGTGGGTTCGGTGTAGGATAAAGCTTAAAACGTGGCTTTGGTACAACTCTTTTTTAGCTAAAAAACCGAATTCTTTCGGACTGGCGGCCATCGCGAAGACTAGCGGGTCTAGCCAGGTCTTGTGGGGCGCAATTAGGACGTAGTTGCCTTTCGGAATCAAATTTCGTCCCCGGACGTCAAATCGGCCGCTGGTGGACAAGAAAACGAGCCTGGCGACACTTCTTAGAAATGAGTATAACAATGTAAAACCTCCGCATTTCAATAACTATTTCTATATTTTATTCTGATTTTTTGTTAATGTAAATTGGACAGGTGTGATTATGGTTCAACTTAAAGTTGACGAGCGAATTGACGCGTTGCCTGGCTTAGATATCCGGATTATTCAAAGCTCCCGGGTCTTTTCGTTTTCACTCGACGCGGTGTTATTAGCTTACTTCACCCGAATGCGTCGCCGCGCCAGTTCCAGAACCGTTGATTTGTGTTCCGGCAACGGTGCAGTCGGCCTTTTCGTCAGCCAGAAAACCCGCGGAAAAATTATTGAAATTGAGCTCCAGCCCAAGTTAGCTGACATGGCCCGGCGTAGCGTCAGATTAAATCATAAGACAAATCAGATCCGGGTCTTGACGCTGGATCTTAAACGAACGTTTCGGGCCTTGCCCAAAAACTCGTGTGACGTGGTGACTTGTAACCCGCCGTATTTTGCGAACCTTAAAACGAGTCACAAGAACCCGAATCCTTATTTAGCGATCGCTCGACACGAAATTAAAACGAATTTGCGCCAGGTCGTCAATGTCGTTAGTCAGTTATTAAAAAGCCACGGCCATGCCGACTTGGTGTATCGTCCCGACCGGCTGCTTGAGATGTTATATGCTTTACGACAAAATCAGTTGGTCCCAAAACGACTTCAGTTCGCGTACCCGACGCTTCATTCACCAGCCCAGCTGGTGCTGATCGACGCGGTAAAGTCCGGAAAGGTCCGGGGCCTCAAAATTATGCCGCCGCTGATCATTAGAAATCAAGATAATTCCGATAATAGTGCTTTAATGAAAAAAATTATGCAGAATCGTTGGCCGGGTTGTCTTTTTTAGTTGGTTTTAGATTGTGCAATGTTATAATAAAAACGTGATTTAAATATACTCATGAATTGGGAGGTTTTATGATGAAAAAAATCATTGCTTATGGCGTTCGAAAAGATGAAATGCCGTACTTTAAGAAATGGGATCAAGCTAATTCTGATATTCAAGTTAAGACTGAACCAAAATTATTAGACGATAGTACCG
>CAKQCC010000109.1 GCA_934216625.1 uncultured Lactobacillaceae bacterium | reverse complement strand
TTTATTATGTAAAGTCTTAATTAAATCAATTTGTTTACTAGTGTTCCAAATAAATCCACGCTGAAAAGTTGGAATATAAATACTCATATCTTTTAAATCGTTCCCGGGAAAAGTTATCACTTTATAAACCATTTTTGGATCATTATTTACATCATTCATAAAATCACGTCCAATCATTAATTTGCATTTTCGTTCTTTCTGATCAATGATCAGATCAGAAAGGTGTTTTTCAATACGAATTCTAAGCAGAAATTAATTAAAATTATTCAGTCTTCTAAAGATTATACTATCAATTGTATATAAATCAATTTAACAGTTTAAATTATAATTTATCAAGATTACCCATTTCAACTCAAGATCAAGCCCTCAAATCATTATCAAGGGCCGTTCAATTAGATTTGATTCATCATGACTATCAATGCGCAATTGAAGATTCAAAAGCTTTAAAAATCATTAATAATAGTCCAAAATATTTATTATATGGTGATTTGTGTAACGATGATCAAACGAGAACCCTTAGTTTTAATTCCATTGATAGTATCAAGAAATTCTGAAAGGACGTCCGTATGATTCAATCTCCCCTCACCACTGCTCAATTTAAGCAAAAATTAATCAATTCAATCCAAAACTACGTAATTAACGCTAAAGACAACCCGAAGCAGCGGAAAATTTTTGTAGCGTTAGCAAAAGAAGATCACTTGATTTTAGCAACCGTTTTAGGTCAAACTAAAACTAATCAACCGTTGTCAAAATCATTTCAAAAATTTAATCAATTTCTTGATCGACGAAAATGGCAAGCAGCAGTTCAATTAATCGAACATCGAAATTTAAAGGAAGGAAAATTGCGATGAAATTTGTTCTTGCTCCCGATTCCTTCAAAGGTTGCATGACGGCTCAACAAGCTGCCAGCGCAATGGCTCAAGGAATCAAAAGCGTAATTTCCAATTGCCAAATTATTAAAGTTCCAATGGCTGATGGTGGCGAAGGTACAACCCAATCCCTAATTGATGCCTTACACGGTCACTGGGTCACCGTTCCAACCGTCGATCCACTTGGATCCCCGATTAAAGCCAGTTACGGGTTAGTCAATCACGACCGAACTGCCATTATCGAAACCGCAGCAGCTAGCGGAATTCAATTCATTAATTCTAAAACCGCTAATCCGCTTAAAACTTCAACTTACGGAACTGGATTATTAGTTAGAAACGCCCTGCAACATCACGTTAATCAAATTATTATGGGACTTGGCGGCAGCGCAACTAACGATGGTGGAGCTGGACTAGCCGATGCTTTAGGGGCTAGATTCTTTAATTCAAATCATCAGTTAATTCATCCAACTGGTGGAAATCTTAACCAAATTAAACAAATTGATTGCAGTCATCTTAACTTACGATTAAAAAACACGTTAATTAAAGTTGCAAGCGACGTTAGTAATCCACTAACCGGGCCCAGAGGAGCTTCAGCAGTATTTGGCCCTCAAAAGGGCGCCACTCCTGAAATGGTAAAACAATTAGATCGTAATTTAAGTCATTACGCTAAAATAATTAAACAAAATCTAAAAATTAATGTTGCTCATCTTCACGGTGCTGGTGCTGCTGGCGGCTTAGGTGCTGGACTAATGGCGTTTACTAACTGTACTTTTCGCTCAGGAATTAAAATTGTAATGCAGCTAACTCATTTAAAAACAAAACTCAATGACGCTGACGTAGTAATCACTGGCGAAGGTAGCATTGATTCACAAACCCAATATGGCAAGGTCCCGGTTGGCGTTTCCCAATTAGCTAAACGGGTAAACCCGAACTGTCGAGTAATCGCGTTGGGCGGTCACATCGGAACTGGAATTCAAATCTTGCATCAAAAAGGGATTGACGCAATTTTGCCAATTATTCCTGGTGCCATGAATTTAAAACAAGCGATTCAGACTGGTCCCGAAAATTTAAAACGAGTTTCTGCAAATTTAGCTCGGCTTTTGAATAAACCCACTGTTGAGAAACAGAAAATAAAATGAGCCCTAAAGAGAACTCGCTTTAGATTAAGTTTATCTCGATAATTAGTGTAGGAATGCATGCGTTGTATATCAAATAAAGTTAATTTAGATCTTTAAACCATTTAAAAATTATCTTTAATTGATCATTTTAACCAAATTGAATGAATCGGTTAAAAAATAGCTTTCCGTCAGATAATTTAATTTGATTATTTCCACTATGAACATTAGAAATTTCAATTAATCCATTTTTATTACTTAATTTATGAAGATGATGATTAAGATGTAACGTTAAATTCTCATGATGATAAATTAATAAAGGTAAAATTACGTGTTTTTCGAATTGGGGTAATTTAAAAGAAAAGCAATTATATCCGATTCTTTTAAAATTATAATTGTGGCTGTTCACATGATTATTAATTACATCGTTTATCTTATTATTTACTTTATAAGGGTAATAATCTGACTTGTACGATTTTTGATTAACTAAGTTTGTGACTTCACCAGAAGTCCTTAATGTATAAGATGGCCATCGACTCAAATTCAAGACTGGATTTTTTCTAACGAATGACGAAGTAACTTGTGGATGAGCAAAATTCAAATTAATCAGCATTTCTTGACCGTGCATTTGAAAACCTATGACTATTAACCCAGTAATTAATAAAATTGCCAAATTATATTTTTGAGAAATGCGAATAATTACAAAAGCAAATACAAAACACAGCAAGATTTGAGGAATAATAAAAATCCGGTAAAGGTATTGAAAACGTTCAATTAACTGAAAAGAGGTTGATAATTTTGGCCAAGGAATCAGATCGCTAGTCATAATAATTATTATAATCGAAATTAAATCCATTTGGCGAACTAATTTAGGTAATTTAAAAATAATTGGTAAAGAAATTATAATTGATAAAAGTGCAAATATGTCAATACTTTTGA
>CAKQCC010000108.1 GCA_934216625.1 uncultured Lactobacillaceae bacterium | reverse complement strand
TAACTTGTTCTTGATAAATAATGATGCCGTAAGTCGGTGCTAAAACTTTTTTCAGTGATTGGCTCGGGTATTTAACTGACTGATGCTGCTTGCGGCGTTTAATAAAAAGGTCAATGTTTTTAATCGGTCCCGGTCTGTAAAGCGCGTCAACGATTGCGACAATTCCGAAACTATCGGGTTTGATTTTTCGCAAAACCTGCTGAATCCCCGAAGATTCGAATTGAAAGACCCCGTCCGTGTCGCCAGCTTGAAATAATTTTAAAGTTTCGGGATCTTCTAAGTTAATTTTGCGAAGGTTGAAATGCGGATCAAAATATTGATGAACCATTTTCAGGACGTTGCCGAGCAAGGTTAAATTCCTTAATCCCAGGAAATCAATCTTTAGCAGCCCGACCCCTTCCGCATAATTCTTGGAATATTGAGTAACTAACAGTTGTTCACTTCCGGTCTGAAGCGGTGATAATTTGACTAACGGCTGGTCACACAAAATTAGTCCAGCGGCGTGAATAGAATCATGACGCGGCAGCCCTTCAATTCGTTGGGCAGTCTTGAAAAGTAGCTGGTTCAGCCTAACGTTCGGGTTTTCATCAGTTCCCGCCTGACATAAGGTTTGAATCGCCTCGGAATTAGTAATTTGATTAAGCTTGACTTTAGGAATCCTTGGCACCGCTTGGCTCCATTGGTTAAGCTGACGCGCTTTTAACCCAAAACTCCGGCCGACGTCCCGCAATGACTGCTTAGCCGCCATGGTGTCAAACGTAATAATCTGGGAAACCCGTTCAGTTAACGGATTGACCTGACCTGGTGAATACTTATCGTGAACGTATCGTAAGACTTCATCCCGACGGTCATCCGGAATATCCAGGTCGATGTCCGGCATCTGTGCCCGTTCACGATTTAAGAAACGTTCGAACAACAAGTGATACTTGAGCGGATCCACGTCGGTTATAAAAAGGACGTAGGCAACCAACGAACCGGCTGCTGAACCACGGCCGTCACCGGTCGTAATGTGGTTTTTCCTGATGAACCGAACGATGTCCCAGACAATTAAGAAATAGTCATCAAACCCCATGTCATGAATAACTTTTAATTCCCGCCAGAGCCGATGCTGATAAGGATCCGGAACGTCGCAATAATTTTTGACGTTTAGGCGCTTAACTAATCCCCGTTGACTTAAATGTAACAAGTATTTTGCCGAACTCTGACCGTAACCCGACCGGCGTTCGTTTTGGTCGCTAAAGTGCGGTAAGCGGGCTTGGCGCTTTTTGATCCGAACTTGACAGCTTTGGGCCAAGCTTCCAGTAGCCTGGCAAGCGCCTGCTAAGCCGATTTCCTGAAACGCGTTTACCATATTTCTTTCACTTTTTAGCCAATCGCGACCGAGGTCATTTTGGTAAACCTTAACGGGACTCGGAATTGGTCGATCCTGATGAATTGAATTTAAAACCCGTAATGCAAAATGATCGTCTGATTGCAGATACTTAACCGGTGCTAAAGCTACCGTTTGAACGTGGTTACTGCGACAAATTTTCTTGAACGACCGAATATAGCTGGGGTTGTTAAGGCCGATTCCAGCCCTAATTAATTCGGGATTCGTAATTTTCTTTAATTGATTTAGGTAATGATCAGCCGAACTAAAGCGACCACTTTCGATCAGATTACTGAAAACGTGGCCAAGGGTCGTGATTACATAAAGTCCCGTCGAATGGTTTCTAATCTGGTTCAATTGGACAGTTCGCGACGGTCGGGTCATCACGAGTGTCGAAAGCTTCATTAAATTTTGATAACCCGCTTGATTCTTAGCTAATAGAATGATTTGGTCATTGCCGCTAATTGAGAGCGTTAGCCCGATTATCGGGTGAATGTGGTAGCTTTGGCACAGGTTATAGAATTCGACTGAACCGTACATGACGTTTAAATCGGTTAGCGCTAAGCTTCGATAGCCGAGTTGGTGGGCCCTTTTGACTAATTTATGTAGAGAAATTGTGCTTTTTAATAGGCTGTAAGCGCTGATGATCTGGAGCGGGACGTACATATAACCTTCTTTTCTATTTTTATTTTCTTGAGAGAAATTCCGCTAAGAGAGTTATTGACCTTAACAAAAACTAAAGTTTATGAATTCGATAACCTTCATTAACTAAACGAATTACTTCGTGAATTGCCCCCAGCGGCGTTTTAGCTGGACGAGGTTTAGGTGTCACCGAAATTGCCCTGGCCGACTGGCTTTGGTCCATAATCTCGTCCTGGCAAGCAAAGTTACCGTCATAATAGCTAATGTGAAAGCGGATCCCTCTTCCGTTCCGATAAAAAGGCTTCAAATAAACTGCCCACTTATTATGGGCGTGGCGAGCCTTACTAAACGAGACTTTATTGTAATGGCCGCTCTTCATTAACGAAGCTTTAATCAAACGATTATTAAGTTTCAATCCAATCGTTTCCTTAATATAATTACGAAATTAATGCAAAAATCTACGACGAATTTGGTTAATTCGATCCGTATGACACGTCCGCAAATAGATCGGTGAATCGGGGTTCGAATTAATTATAGAGTCAATTCGACTCCCGTAAGTCCGGTGAAGTTGTTTTAGTAAATTTAAGCGTTTTTGATTCATTGATTCGTCACTTCCTAGTTAAAATGATTTTTCTGGAAGTTATTTTTTAGAAAAGATTGCGCTGAAAAGAATTAAATTGATACATCAATCAGTTTTTGGATTAATTTCAACTTAGGTACTTTAATCATACCTTTACATGAACCTTGCCTTCGCCAACTTGGGTCAACATCACGAATATGTTGAACTAGGATCGTTCCGTAAACCTGCGAATTTTTAATAGGAATAAACATCGGCGATTTAACGTATTGAATCCGGGTATTATATTTCGGCGATGAACTAATTGGCAGAATCCAAACTGTATTATAATGATGATTGAAGCGATTATTACTCACAATTACGCACGGACGAATTTTTTGAGGTTCTGTACCCTTAGTAGGATTCAAATTAAAGAAATATATCTGCCTTTGTTTATAAATCAATTTTTTCCCTTCCTACATCGTGTCCCCAGTCAACT
>CAKQCC010000107.1 GCA_934216625.1 uncultured Lactobacillaceae bacterium | reverse complement strand
ACACTAGCTTAATGCCCTTTAACAAAAACGCTTCTTCACGCAGGTGTTCTTTTAAGATCCGGTAACTAAACACCGTGGTGGTGAAAATCCTTTGATCAGGCTTGAAAGTTACCGTAGTTCCCCGGTGAGCACTGGTGGGGCCAAGGTCCCGCAGAGTCCCCACGGGATGACCGCCGTTCTGAAACCGTTCCTGATAACAGTGCCCGTTTCGAACGATCGTAACGACTAAAGACGTCGATAACGCGTTAACCACACTAGCACCGACACCGTGCAGTCCACCTGAGGTTTTGTAGCCACCGTTTTCGGTGAATTTACCGCCGGCGTGCAATACCGTAAAAATAACCTCCGGAGTCGGTTTTCCGGAAGCGTGCATCCCGGTCGGGATTCCACGTCCGTGATCCTTAACCGTTACACTATTGTCATGATGAATCGTAATCTTGATTTCGTCACCAAAACCGGCCAGTGCTTCGTCAACCGAATTGTCAACGATCTCGTACACTAGGTGATGTAAACCACTTCCGTCGGTCGAACCAATGTACATTCCGGGGCGTTTTCGAACGGCTTCTAGTCCCTTTAGAATTTTAATTGAAGATGAATCATACTGTGAATTACGTTTAGTCATCTTGTAAACTCCTTCAAACTATCGTCAACGATGATCACGGACAATTGCTTTAATTTATAAAACTGATAAAATTAAAATGGATTTAAAATGAGGTGGACTAAATTGAAGCTTATAATATTATTAGTAATTGCGTATCTACTGGGATCAATTCCAAACGGATTATGGATCGGCAAGCTGTTCTACCACAAAGACATTCGAAAAAGCGGTTCGCATAATATCGGGGCAACCAACGCCTTCCGAATTTTAGGCAAGGTTCCCGGATTTTTCGTTATGATTTTGGACATCGCTAAAGGAAGTGTCGCAACCGCCTTACCATTATTATTTAACACCGTAATTTGGAACCATCGATTTTCAATGCTAATGTTCGGAATTGCCGCAATTATCGGCCACACCGCGTCAATCTTTGATCATTTTCACGGTGGAAAAGCGGTTGCCACCAGCGCCGGGATGCTGATGGTATACAGCTGGCCATTATTTTTATACTGCTGTGGAATGATGCTGGTCGTTACGTTTTTAAGCAGTATGGTTAGCCTTGCTAGCCTAATTTCGTTTACCAGCGTGACGGTCATTATCTTCTTTATTCACGACTGGTTTTTATTCCCACTCGCGGTCTTATTAACCATTTTCGTTTTCTACAAACACCGAAAAAACATTATTCGAATTATTAAGCATCGTGAAAATTTAATCCATTTTGGAATTAATTATTGGCACCACCGTTAAAAAATCATAATGTCAAACCGGGCTTTAAAATTACGGTGAGGTTTTAAATGATTAATCGCGGTTTTCTTAGTCAGTTGACCATGGTGGCTAAAATTATCGGCGAGTCCCCACCATGGTTCAATACAGGCAAATGAACCCGTTTTTGGATAAGCTGACCAAATACCGACGAACGGGCAATGATAAACAGTGACCGCGACCCCGCTATCATCATGATGACTAGATAGCATCAACGTCGTTTGACGGTGATGCAACACCAACACGATTGCGTCATTCTTAAATTGACGGTGCCTAAGCGTTAACGGTCGCCGAAGATCAATTTTAGTTAAATGCTGAACGTCATTTAGAGAATCCCGTAACGGAACCCGTGAATAAACTCGCCGCGGCGCAACCGTCAATTGATAATCATTAAAATTACCATTGTGATCTAACGGTAAATTGAAACCGGGATGCGATCCAGTTGAGAACCAAAGTGAATGGCTTCCCGAATTAACGACCCCAATTGCAACTCGAATTGTGTGATTAATTAATTGGTAAGTAACCTTTAAATCAAAATCAAACGGGTAAATTGACTTGGTTTGTGCATCAGGCTTTAACTCGAAAGCAGCTTGATCTTTTGAATGATGAATCAGTTTGAACTGACGGCGTCTCGCGAAACCATGTTGAAGCATATGATAAATTTTACCATTAAAATGGTATTGATTATTGACCAACCGACCAACAATTGGAAACAAAATTGGGGCGTGCCAGCCCCAAATTTGTCGATCAGCTTGCCACAAATACTCTTTCCGTGACTGTCGACTGCGAACGCTATTTAATTCAGCTCCTTTAGTATTAGCAATTACCAGCAGGAATTGATTTTTAAGGGTCACTCTCAATTTATATCACTCTTCTACTAATTATTAACGAAGTCCTTCAATTCAATCTTAGCAGAAAATTCGACCTAAACTAAGTTTCAATTTATAAAATATAGCGAGAAAGGTTTTGATCGTTAGCCAAACCGTTGACTTTTTGATCAACGTACTTTTGGGTAATTGTAATGTTACCCATTTCCATATCCGGACCTTCGTAAAGCAAATCTTCCAGTAATTTTTCAAGGATGGTTTGAAGTCGACGAGCCCCAATATTTTCGGTCTCACGGTTAACATGATTAGCAATTTTAGCAATTTCCTTAATGGATTCAATCGTGAACGTGACTTTAATGTTGTCAGTCCCAATTAACGCAATGTATTGCTTAATAAGTGAATTTTTGGGTTCGGTTAAAATTTTAACGAAATCATCTGCTGAAAGCGGGTCCAGTCGAACCCGGATTGGGAAACGACCTTGTAGTTCGGGAATCAGGTCACTCGGTTTACTATCGGCAAAAGCTCCTGAAGCAATAAACAAAATGTGACTAGTGTCAACCATCCCGTATTTAGTTTTGACTTCAGTTCCTTCTACGATCGGTAAAATATCACGCTGAACACCCTGCCGAGACACTTCAGCTTGGTTTTTAGAATTGGTTCCGGTAATTTTATCAATTTCATCAATAAAGATAATTCCAGTGTTTTCGGCTTTTTGAATTGCGTCATGATAAATATCAATATCGTTAACTAACGCTTCGGATTGTTGCTGGGTCAAAATGTGTCTAGCTTCGGACACTTTAACGGTCCGTTGAATTTTTCGCTTTGGAATTAAACTGCCTAGATTAACACCTAGCTGGCTCAACATCCCGTTTTGTTGAGATACGGCTTGTTTAGGATCGTTCATCCAGATTTTCACCAGATGATTTTCTAAGTAG
>CAKQCC010000106.1 GCA_934216625.1 uncultured Lactobacillaceae bacterium | reverse complement strand
AGGCCCTTTTTTAATGAGGGCCTTCATTTACAGTTGCTTATAGTCCAAGCTTTACGGGCTTGGGTAGAAACTAACCAACCTCATTTTGGTATTATATAAGCAAATTTCATTAATTAAAATTATTTTACAACACTTTTAATTTTGAAACAAGTTCAATTATTTAATCGATCAATAATTAATTTACCCAAATACAATCCCGAAAACAGAATTAGCGACGCAATTAACGCTAGCAGGGTCTGGCGCTGAAAGAACAGAATCACCAACACAATCCCCATAAAGCACAGGACGTAATAATCGGTATACGGATACCCGGGCATTTCGAATCGCCGCGGGTGACCGATTGAATTACGATACCTTAAATGGGTCAAAACAATTAAGATCCAGATTAGCAGAAAGCCGGTCGTCGACATCCCCGTAATCAAGGTAAAAACGCCGTGAGACACAAACCAGTTCAAGGGAATCGCGACGGCAATTCCAATTACGGACATGAAAACCGCCCTAATCGGGACTTGACGGTGCGAAAGCTTAGCCAGAAAATTACTCAGTTTCGATCCCCCCGGGCGATTAAAAGAAAAGACCATTCGACTGGTGGTGTAAATTCCACTATTGCACGACGACAGCGCAGCAGTCAAAACCACGAAATTAACGATTGCGGCCGCTGAACGAATCCCCAAGCCGGAAAAGACCTGAACAAAGGGACTTGAAGCCGCTGAAATCCGGTTCCACGGATAAATACACATTAAAGTTAATAACGAACCCACGTAGAATAGTAAGATTCTGGTGGGAACACTATTAATGCAGCGCGGCAATTCCCGTTTTGGATTCTTGGTTTCCGAAGCGGTCATACCAATCATTTCAATTCCGGTAAAACTAAAGGTCAGCATCTGAAACGACATCAGGAAGCCGTGAATGCCGTGCGCAAAAAAGCCGTAATGAACTAGATTAACCGGAGTCGCATGACCATAATTAGTTTTAAAATCAAAAATCACCATTATTAATCCGGTTAAAATCAACACGACAATTGCAACGATTTTGATCAGCGCAAACCAAAATTCAGCTTCACCAAAGACCGAAACGTAGGACGAATTGATTAGAGCTAAAATCGCCAGGAAAACAACTCCAGTTACCCATGAAGGTAAGTTCGGAAACCAAAACTGCATATACAATCCCGAAGCAGTCACGTCAGCCATTGCCATCGTGATCCAGCAAAACCAGTAAACCCAGCCCGCTACGAAGCCAACGTTATTCCCTAAATATTTACTGATAAAATCAATGTAAGAATGTCGACTCAAGTCGGACATTAGCAATTCACCGAGTGCTCGCATCAGAAAGAAAAAGGCTAATCCGGCAATTAGGTAAGCCAAAATCAGCGAAGGCCCGGTAAAGCGAATTGCCTGACCAGCCCCTAAAAAAAGGCCGGTGCCAATTGCTCCGCCCAAGGCCATTAATTCAACGTGTCGTGATTTCAATCCCCGTGCAAGGTGATTCTGTCGATTCATAAAAAATCCCCTCAAACTGTTTTAATTATAACAAAAACAAACGATTTAATGGGTCCTTAGACAAAATTGGGAACGAGTCTTTACAAATTTAGCAAAAGAGATTATATTAGTAATTGTAGTAAGCGCTTACATAATCTTTATTCAAGGAGCAGTGATTAAAATGAACTCAACTTTAGCGATTATGATTGGGCTTTGTCCATTCATCGGCTGGGGGCTTTTCCCCACAATCGCTTCAATTTTTGGTGGTAAACCCACTAACCAAATTTTGGGCGCCACTACGGGAACCTTTATTTTTGCGATTGTTTTTACGTTGATTGCTCGAGTGCAAATTCCGACCGGAAAGGCGTTTTTGCTTTCGGTAATTTCAGGATTTGGTTGGGGATTTGGTCAAACGTTCCTATTCAAATCATTCACTCACGTTGGTTCATCAATTACGATGCCGATCACCACCGCTTTTCAATTAATCGTAACCGCCCTTTGGGGAGTAATTGCGTTAGGCAACTGGCCCGGTTGGTCTCATAAGTTAATCGGGATCGTTTGCCTATTGGTCATCATCTTAGGTGCAACGATGACTTCATGGCGTGAACACAAAAGTAAGCAGAGCAGCCAAGATTTAAGGGCCGCGGTGATTTGCTCGTTAATCGCCGTAATTGGTCAATGGTTATATTCAGCAGCTCCGCAAGCTGCTCACGGGCTGAGCGGAGCCAGCGCTTTTCTGCCACAATCGATCGGCATGCTATTAACCGCCGTAGTTTACGGATTAATTCAAATCAAGAAACATAATTACTTTAAAGACAGCGTTTCCTACAAACAAATTATTTCGGGTTTCTTCTTCGCTTTTGGTGCGCTTACTTACCTGGTTTCAGCCCGACCTAGCGTCAACGGGTTAGCAACCGCCTTCGTTCTGTCACAGGCTTCGGTAATTCTGGCAACCCTGACCAGTATCTATCTATTGCATCAACGTAAGACGCCAAAAGAAATGATCATCACCATTATCGGATTAATTTTAATCATTGCCGCAACTTCAACTACCGCTTTTCTCTAAAATCGGTTAGAATAATTATTTAGGAGGAAAAATATGAGTGCAAATAAATTAATTGGAATTGATTTAGGTGGTACTACCACCAAAATGGCGTTCTTAAAAATGAGCGGTGAAATCATCAATAAGTGGAGCATCAAGACTGACAAGTCTGATCATGGTTCACATATTGTTCCTAACATTATTAAATCAATTAATAACGAGATTACTAAAACCAATCACACTAAGCAAGAATTCATCGGCATTGGCATGGGAACTCCCGGAACGGTTGATCGGAAAAAAGGAACCGTTTACGGAGCCTATAACTTAAACTGGGCAACTAAACAACCAGTTAAAGCCCAAATTGAAAAAGGAATCGGCCTACCGTTTACTTTAGATAACGATGCTAACGTTGCTGGTCTTGGTGAATTCAGACGTGGTGCCGGAAGTGAAGATCAAGACATCGTTTTCGTTACTCTAGGTACCGGCGTCGGTGGCGGAATCATTACCGAAGGCCACCTTTTACATGGTTGCAACGGTGACGCCGGCGAAATTGGTCACATCACCGTTAAACCCGATGGTTACATGTGCACCTGCGGAAAGCGTGGTTGCTTAGAACAATATGCTTCAGCAACCGGGGTCGTTCACATCGCTCGTGACA
>CAKQCC010000105.1 GCA_934216625.1 uncultured Lactobacillaceae bacterium | reverse complement strand
TGTTTACTCCGCTGCGGATTAACAATGTATAAGCAGCTCGAAGCCGGATTGGCCGCTCGCATCGACGGACGATCCTCCAAAGTCTTAAACGCCCGGATCAGTTCCCGCGGGTTTCGGGTTAAATCGACGCTTCCGGCATCGGCTAAGTATTCCCGGTTTCTCGACAAGGCCATCTGAGTCAAGTAACTTAGTCCTGAACAAAGCCAGGCGACCGCAGCAATTAGCAGTCCGATGACAATTAAAATTGCGCCACTATTATCGTCATCATCGTCGTCATCGTCATAGTAATCATAATCGCCAAAGCCATTAAACCAACTAGCGGTTAAACAGATTCGCCATAAAAGGCCCCCGATGAACGCGAACAGTGCCGTTAGTGCAACCCCTACCGTTTCGGTCTGGGTGTCATGATCACGAATGTGTGACATTTCATGGCCAATCACCCCTTCGATTTCGTAGCGATCCATCATTTTTAGCAGGCCGCTGGTGGCACCAATTGCTGAATTACGGGGATTCGTGCCAATCGAAAAAGCGTTGGGACTAGGATCCATAATGATAAAGACTTGCGGCATTGGCAGTCCAGCCGCAACCGCCATATTACTGACGGCGTTCCAAAGAATCGGGGCCTGATTCGGGTTGGTAATTCTAACCCCGTGATTCATCGCCATGCCAACGTTGATTGACTGATCCATCATTACCCAAACGTAGACTGCGGCAATTAATAATGTCCAGAAACAATAACGAGTAACCGTAGCATCGGGATCAACTGAGGCTGAACCAGCAATTGAGCCAATAAAAATGCCAAAGGCCAGGACAATCACGAAAAAGCCAACCATAATCAAGGCTGTTTTATGTCGGTTATTAGCAATTTGATTCGGTAAAAGATACTTAAAGCGATTTTGCAAAATATCACCCGCAATTAACGATTCAAATCACTAAAATCAACTTTAGGAACCCGTTTTTCATTTTCCGGTGTTGACAAGTAATTCCGTTTCGTGAACTTACTGCCGGCGACCAGTCGATCCGGAAACGTCCGAATTGCGGCGTTATATTCAGCCACCAAATTATTATACAGCTGTCGAGCGTAAGCAATTTTGTTTTCGGTATTGGCTAATTCATCCTGTAATTGACTAAAATTCTGATTAGCCTTCAGATCCGGATAATTTTCACTGACGGCAAATAAGCTTTTTAAAGCTCCCGATAATTGATTACTAACGTTCATCATCTGCTGACGATTCAATGAGTTATTAGCGTCAATGTGAATCATTTGGCCACGCAATTGGGTAACCTTCGTCAAAGTCCCCCGCTCGTAATTGGCGTAACCCTTCACGGTTGAAACTAGATTCGGGATCAAATCATTCCGGCGTTTTAGCTGAACGTCGATTTGACTCCAAGAACCGTCAATATTAGTCTGCTCGCGAACCAATTTATTGTAAATTAAGATCCACGCCAGAATAATAATGACGATAATTACTAAAATAATAATTCCCAACGTCCAATCATTCCTTTATTTTTGATTTGCGTAATCGACTTTACTACCAATTTCAGCAATTCACAAGCAATTGCCAATCACTGGCTAAAAATTAAGCCGTTCGTTAATCTGTCGTTGCAAATCACGGGCAACCTGATTAATTTTAGCTTGATTCAATTGGCCAGAAATTACCTGACGATTAATTGATAAATGATTCTGTTTAGCAAATAACTCAAATTGACTTAATTGTTTTTTAAAACCGGCACTGCTTAAAATGACGTCACGAAGCGTGCCGTCGGTGATGCGAATATGAGAAATGGTGATCACCCTATTAATAACTTATATCTTATAAAATTAGCTGTTACTTGAGTTAATGGAACACCAATTGCTGCTTTATAATTATGTAAAGACTTAAGAGTATCAGAATTAAGAAGTTTAAGTAACGAATTCATTGCCTTTTCATCATTATCATTTAATTTTGTAGATCTTTTTAATATTTCAAAAATTCGTTTTATTGTTTTATGCAAACTATCAATATCGTCATTACTTATCTGATATTTATCTAACTGTTGCTTATAACTTTTAGCAATTCTAATGCTTTCAGATTTTTCATCGGTTAATTCATCAATTAAACCTTCGATAAGATCCTATCTGTTTTTTACGATCATGATTTATATTAATTGATTTTATTTTATCTTCAACAATAGGAAATGTATTTTTAATAGCAACAGCAGATAAATCAGCACTCAATTTAGATATATATATGGATCCATTTTTGTCACTCCTATTTTTAAAAATCCATCAATTGAAACCATAACATTACTAAACTTTAATAATCAATAAGCCATAAGAATGTTGATCTAGCAGGTCTTTTGATCAATACTGATTATTAAGGAGACTTAATATTATGAAAATAAACGGAAAGGGTGGAGCGCATACTAACCTCCACGGACTAAATTTCGAGCAAATTACTAGTCTGGCTAGTTGTATTAAAAGAGATTTAGGTAATAAATATAAACTAATCCCTCATAAATTTACAAGAAAGAAACCAAAACCAGACACAATTGGCAATTCTAAAGATTATGCTTTTGACATAATAAAAAGAGCAAATAATAAACGAATTGGAATCGTTACTAAACAAAACCGATTTTATAATGTTTTGTGGGATATTTACGGGCTTAAAAACGCTAATAGTAAAAAATGGAAACCAGACGAAGCATTATTTAACTTTAAAACTAACACAGTTTATATAGTTGAAAAGAAGTGGCAATCTGAAGGTGGAAGCGTTGACGAAAAAGTATTTGGATTTGTAAACAAACGCCGTTTATATCAAAAAGATTTTAATCAACTAAAGAAAGAGCCCAAACCAACTGTTCAATTCTGTACTTTGCTTAATAGCTCATGGTGGATTAATGGTAATCATACAAGTTATCAAGACTATTTTGATGCCCTTAGAAGTGATGGTATTAAAATATTTTTTGATAAATATCAATATTGGTGGTTTGGATTACAAAATCAGTAAAATTGCTAATTTATTTTCTGTTCAACAAAATTTAATTAATATTGCCTATCTTTTCACTCTTATAATTTATCATTCGTTTTTTAGCGATTTGTAAATATTGGTTTGAATTATCAATTCCGATTGATCTAACACATAGTTGCCGACAAGCAACACAAGTAGTGCCACTTCCCACAAATGGATCCAAAACTTTGGAATTACGATTAGCAGAAGCTTGAATGATTCTTCTAATT
>CAKQCC010000104.1 GCA_934216625.1 uncultured Lactobacillaceae bacterium | reverse complement strand
GTGTTTACCCATCGCTTTAACTGCTGGAAAAAGGGTCGAAATGGTTTTCCCGGTTCCGGTGGGTGCTTCGCAAAACAGGTGCTTGTGGAAAACGATCGTTTTGTAAACGACGGCCGCCATTGCTCGCTGGCCAGGCCGAAAATGCGGGAACGGAAATTTGAATTTCGCGGCACTGCGGTTACGGTGCCCAACGATTTGGTCGCGGAGGGCCAGCCGCTTTTGGTATTTAACCAGGACTTGGGTGTAGAACCAGTGGGCCTGCCTGAAATCGAAATTTCGGGTTCGTTTAGTAATTTGATTGTTGGGCGTCTGAACGTAAGTGAGCCGGATCCGAACTTTTTTGATTTGGGGCTTGCGGTTCATTAAAAGGTGAGCGTACATTTTCACTTGACCCCAATATAATTTAAGAACGCTTTGGGCAATTTGCGGAAAGGGCACGTCGGAAGTCTTGATTTCTTCAATTAACGGCATCGCCTGCTTAACGATCCCGTCAGCCCGGCCGTTAATTAAGTACCGGTGCTGATCAAGCTGGACCGGTTGAGCTAAGTAGACTTCGGCATGGTAACTTTTTCCGTGATGCCGTTGCAAACGACGGTGGATTCGGCTTCCGCTAGCGGCGGTGTTGTTACTGTGCCGGATTGCGCCTAAATCACCACTTCGCAACGTGAGCTGAATTAATTTCCGGACCCCGAGTGGTTTAACGTTATTTTTAGAAATAATTGTTCACTGGCTTTCCTAGAATTTGGTGTATAATATAAATAAATCATTTAAAAGGGCGGATCAGCATGATTAAAATTGTTACCGATTCTTCTGCTTTAGTGTCAAGAGCAGAAGCCAAAAAGTATCAGATTACCGTAATTCCCGTTAACATCACGATTGGTAACGAGTCGTTTCAAGACACCGTTAACATGAACGGCCGGAAATTAATTGATTTTATGGCCCACCACAAGAAACCGTTTCCGACCACTAGTCAACCGTCAATTGGCCAGTTCGTTTCGGTTTATAATCGGCTGACGAAGGACGGCAGTCAGGTTATTTCAATTCACATGACCCATTTATTAAGTGGAACCGTTAACGCCGCAAACGAAGCCGCTAAATTAGCGGACGGCCGGATTACGGTCGTTAATTCTCACTTTATTGATTCCAGCTTACGGCACATGGTGATCGTGGCGGCTCAAATGGCGCAGAGCAATCGTTATTCGGTCGGCCAGATTGTCGATCATTTAAAGACGGTTAAAGCCAAAAGTTCACTTTTTATCGGCGCCAGCACCCTTGATAATTTAGTGAAGGGTGGTCGCATTAGTAAGGCAACCGGATTATTAACTAGGCTGCTAAACTTACACGTGGTTTTTTCGCTTGAAGATCGGGAATTAAAACTTCAGATTAAGGGCCGCGGCAAGAAAACTTTTTACCGGTGGTTTAAGCGGTTTATTACTCAGGTTAAGGGACAAGCCCTTTCTTACATCGGGATTAGTTACACCGGCAGCACCGAGTTTCCCAAATTTGCCGAAGCAAAATTACACGCCATGTATCCGAAGCTGCCAATTATCTTTCGCTACACGTCAGCGACCGTAGCTGACCACACCGGCCCGAACGCGTTTGCGGTCATGATTTGTCGAAAATAAAACCCAATCCCGAATTAATTGGGATTGGGCTTATTTTTTGATTATTTTTAAATTTAAGCGGCTTTCCAATGGTCGAATTCTTTAGCGTGGGCGCCCAAAAAACTGATGGCTCGTCTAGCTAGGACCGAAGCCATTGAGTGAGCTCTTGGCCCGGTAATTTGGTAAAGATCGTTGATAAAACCTTCACCAATGTTGAAGAACTTTTGCTTGCGGCCGAAACCGTGATCACGGAATAACTGATCAAGACCGGTCAGTTGACCGTTAGCGGCTGAATAAATCCTTTCGGCTAATTGGGGTGTCCCAACGCCTAGGATTGCCGAAGCGTAAGTCATTAAAAAGTCATCCATGTCGATGATTGCTTTTCGGTTTTCTTTTTTATAGTATCTTTTTTTTAACACGTTATCACCTCACTAGCGACTCTTTTATCATAACTAAAAATTCTGATGATTAAAAGTTGTTAATGACGACTGGACCGAAACTGGTGACCAGAATTGATTTTAATTCGTCTGGCTTTGAATTTATGGTGATGCTGATTAATTCTGAAGTGACGCATCTTACCTTCAAACGGCTGGCCACTAAGTCTGATCCGGATCCAGTCGTTCATGATCCGATACATCCGCCGAGCCGAAGCAACCCGGGATTGGATTTTTTCTCTTCTAGCGACGACTTCGATATTGTTACGGAGCTGTCGCATTAGTTTCTCGTGGTATTGGAGCAACGGCTTGGTCAGCGGCGCGTTCCGGTAACGGTTGAACAGTTTTTCGATGAACCGCATCGCGTCTTTTGAATTTTTGGGTTGATAATAACGATGGTTTGTCAACTTAAATTGTCCTTAATCATTGATTTCTTCTTTTTGACCGAATTTCTTTGGTAGAATGTTAAACAAGATGTTCAAGATTACCGCCACGATACTGGTTACCACGATTCCGTTATCCAAGATAATCTGGATTGCTTGCGGCATTTCCCTAAAGAATTGCGGATAGGTGGTAATGCCGAGTCCTAAGCCAATCGAAACCGCTACGATAATTAAATCGTTATTGTTATGGCTGAAGTCGACTTTTTTAAGGACCCGGATTCCTTGAACCCCGACCATACCGAACATGGTTGACATGGCGCCACCGAGGACGCAATTCGGAATGATTAAGAAGAGTGCCGCAATCTTCGGGAACAAGCCCAGAATCAACAGGAAGCCGGCCGCGTAGTAAATCGGCCGCCGGGTCTTAATTCCGGATAATTGAACGACCCCGACGTTTTCGGAGAAGGTGGAATAAGGAAACGTGTTGAAAATTCCGCCTAAAATGGCGGCTAATCCTTCGGAACGGTAACCTCGACCTAAGTCTTGGCTGTGAATTTTGTGACCGACGATGTCACCTAACGCGAAGAAGACTCCGGTTGATTCGATCATGGCGGTGATCGCCACTAGAATGATGGTGATTGAACTTGATAGGGTGAAGTGCGGAACCGCCAGGAAAAACGGTCTTGGCAGCCGGAACCAGCCGGCTTTAATGACCGATTTGAGTGAAACCATTCCCATGGTGCTAGCAACCCCGGTGCCGGCGATCATTCCGATTAAAATCGCGATGCATCGTAAAAATCCCTTGGCAAAGACGTTAATTAGGATGATGATTAACATCGTAATTAAGCCGATCGATAGGTTTCTGGGGTTTCCGAACGAAGCGGCGTGGACGTTGCCACCACCCCAGTCTTGAACCGCGACCGGGACAATCG
>CAKQCC010000103.1 GCA_934216625.1 uncultured Lactobacillaceae bacterium | reverse complement strand
CCGTTTTCAACCACGACGGCACTAGCTTTCTTAATGGCCGGTAAGTAATCTTTATTAGTATTCTTGGCAACTAAGATACCACCTTTAGTGGCTTTCTTATTAGCTTCGTCAGCACTGCTAGCTAAGAAAGCTTTGCCGATTACGGCTTTATTACCAATTCCTTGGCCTTGAGATAATTTAGAACCAATTAATTGAACTTTAACTAAGTTAGTGGTACCTTTCTGGCCAACTGGAACGCCGCCAACGATTAAGATAACGTCGCCTTCCTTAGCTAAGCCAGTTTCAACGGCCTTGTTTTCGGCTTCTTCGAACATCTGGCTAACGCTGTTCGGCTTATCAGCCAAAATTGGTTGAACACCCCAGTTAATGGTTAAGCCACGACGAACGCGGTCGTTAAAGGTAATCGCTAAGATATCAGCATTTGGATGATACTTAGAAATCATTCGCGGAGTATAACCGGATACCGTAAAGCAAACGATGGTCTTAACACCTAAGTCCTTGGCCATTTGAGTAACGTTATGACCAATGGATTCGGTTACATCCCCATCTTTAAATTCAGGACGCGGATAGCCATATTTGTCAAAAGCGGTTTCAGCTTTGGCATCAATTCGGGCCATTGCTTTAACAGCGTGAACCGGCCAATCACCATTAGCAGTTTCACCAGAAAGCATCGTAGCGTCAGTACCATCAAAGACGGCATCGGCACAATCAGATACTTCAGCACGGCTAGGACGAGGATTCTTAGCCATGGATGCTTCCATCTGGGTAGCAGTAATAACTGGTTTGCCTAAACGGTTGCAAACGTGAATCATGTGCTTTTGTACTAATGGTACGTTTTCGTAAGGAATGTTAACGGCCATGTCACCACGAGGTACCATGACACCATCAGCTAACTGCATGATCTTTTCTAAGTTATCAATTCCCTGTTGGTTTTCTAACTTAGGGAAGATCTGAACATCTTCCATGTGTTCATCTTTCAAGATCTTGCGAATATCGCGAACGTCTTGCGGTTTCCGTAAGAATGAAGCGGTGATGAAGTTGATATTCATGTTTTCACAAGCAAACCGAATATCATTTTCATCTTTTTGAGTAACACCTGGTAAGTTGATAATGGCACCAGGAGCATCAGCAGTCTTACGTGAACCTAAAGTAGCAGCATTTTGAGCGGTGACGTGTAATTCGCGCTTGGAGTCATCTTTCTTTTCAACGATCGTATCTAAAATACCATCATCAAATAAAACATGACCACCAACGTGAACATCATCGAACAAGCCGGCATAAGTAACTTGAACTTTGTCTTTAGTGGTTGGAATCTTGCCATCTTTATCCATGGCAATGATGAATTTATCACCCTTGTGATATTGGAAATTCTTACCGCCTTTATTAGCAGTGGTTCGGATTTCAGCACCCTTGGTATCACAATCAATTCCAACGGTCATTCCGGTTTTCTTTTCAGCTTCTTTAACCATCTTAAAACGCTTTAAGTGTTCTGGATGGCTGCCGTGTGAAAAGTTAAAACGGAAAACGTTAGCTCCAGCTTTGATTAATTTCGAAATAATCGGAACCGTAAAGCTAGTCGGACCTAACGTACTTACGATTTTGGTCTTCTTCATAAACAAAATCTCCCCTTTTGTTTATTATTGGACTATCCCAAAGGACTTTAGACGGATTACAACCGTCAAGGCATATTCAAAACCTATGATCTGAATAATCAGATCAATCTTTTTCCATTGCTTATTGTATCACGTTCTAATTAAATGTCCTAGCAAATCATTTAAAAACCACGTTTCTTTTGCCCAATAATTTGATTAATTTGCTTTGGGTGGTGTGGTGATCGTTAACCGAATATTTAGAATTTAATAAATACTTGCGATGAGCCCAGACTTGATCAATAAAAATTGGGTAACGACCAGGTGAATTGGTGATAACTTGGTAAAGATGATTCATGGTTGAATCTTTTGGGGATTTAATCCTAAGAAAGCAGCAATGTTTTCGCCAATCATAAGTTCGGTGATTTAGTTCGGACAATAAATTTGCGGCCGGCCAAACTTGATCAGCGATGACTTGCAAGCCGTGCCTGAGTTCAACCTTGCCACGAATCACCAGAACCAAGCGCTGGTTTAATAATTGTCGGAATTGACGATAGGCCGTCGGGAAAAAGACTAATGAAATCTGATTAAACGAATCACTACCGTTTGCGAACGCCATCAATTCACCCCGCTTGGTATGAATGGAATGCACGTTATTAATTTTAACCATTATCATTACTTCTCCGCGAGCGTGCTTAAGATCACCAAGTGAAATAATTCGTAGCGGTTTAATCAAAGGATCAAATAATTCAATCTCGTTAAAATTAAGGTAATAATATTCTTTTCGTTGTAAATCAAAACCGCTGCGGTCCGGATCAGCGCTGATTTTAAGGCCGAGGGCTTCGAAATCATTAACCCCGGACTGAATTTCGCGTTGGTTAATCACAATTTCCCGATAAATTTGTTCTTGGGTGGTTGCTTTGGATTGATGACGTTTTGAAATCCGGTGGTAATAAACGTCGATACAATGAAACACTCGGTAACAGGCGCTACGGAGCTGGCTGCGTGGCAAGAAAGCTTGGTCAGTTGGTTTGATTTTGCTAATTGAATCCAAAGCACCGGAATAAATTAACGGGAACAAAATCCGAATCGGGTTATCGTTTTTTTGGTCAAAATCTAGGGAGCTACTTTTAAGCGTCAACAGTAAATACGGATAAATTCTGAAAATGAATTGATTTAAACTGACGAAATTTCTTTGTCGATTTTCAATAATCGTCCTAACCAATTCGGTGGAAATTCCCCTCAAGAAATTTAATCCCAGCCTGAGCTGACCACGCCAGATTGTGCAATCACCGGAGCTTAAATTAATGTCCGGCGGCAAAATCCGAACACCTAACCGACGAGCTCCCGCTAAGTACCGACGAATCTTCTGACGATTACCAGCCACTGAATTAAGCAGCGCCGCAAAGAACGCCGGACTGTAATGAACTTTTAAGTAGGCGAGCTGAAACGCTAACTTGCTGTAAGCAACCGCGTGTGATTTATTGAATCCGTAGCTTGCGAACCGGTTCATGTAATCAAAAGTCCGTTTGGCAATTGAAGCTGAAAAGCCCTTTTGTTTCGCACCGGTCAGAAATTTGTCCTGCATTTTAGCCATAATCGAGTGGTTTTTCTTGCTCATGGCCCGTCGTAAAATGTCGGCTTCACCTAAAGTAAAGCCACCCATGATTTGAGCCACTAACATAACTTGTTCTTGATAAATAATGATGCCGTAAGTCGGTGCTAAAACTTTTTTCAGTGATTGGCTCGGGTATTTAACGGACTGATGCTGCTTGCGACGTTTAATAAAAAGGTCAATGTT
>CAKQCC010000102.1 GCA_934216625.1 uncultured Lactobacillaceae bacterium | reverse complement strand
TAGGAGCCGACCGTGGGAATTTACGTTTGCTCAAGCTAGGGATTCAGCCGTTGGTTGCGATCGGCGACTTCGATTCACTTAATTCAGCCGAGTTTAGAATCGTTAAGCAACGGGTTAATGACGTCCGGACTTTCAATTCACATAAGGATTTTACCGATACTGAATTGTTGCTCATGACCGCGATTCATGATTATCATCCGCAATCAATCGTAATTTACGGAGCAACCGGCGGTCGAATCGATCATTTCCTATCGAATTTGTTTATGGTTCTGGAACCGCGTTTTCGGCCCTTTGCTGAAAAAATTAAATTAATTGATGCTAAAAATACGATTAGCTTTGCGCTTCCCGGCCATCATCAGATTCGAAGAGAACCCAATAAATCGTATCTGGCGTTCGTCCCGTTAGGTGGGATGCACGTGTCATTGTCACACGTTGAGTATCCGCTAAATCACCATTGGATTGGATTCCCGCGTTCTTATTCCAGTAACGAATTTATTGGTAATTATGCTCGGTTTAGTTTTGACCAGAACGTAATGTGCGTGATTCAAAGTCGTGATTAGACTAAAAAAGGCATTGTCCTTAAATGGGCAATGCCTTTTTGTAAAGTAAATTTAAATTAAACTCGCTTAATTTTACCAGATTTAAGGGTCCTGGCACTAACCCAAACTTTCTTGGGCTTACCATTAATTAAGACCCGAACCTTATGTAAATTAGGCTTCCAGGAACGGCGAGAATGATTTAAGGCGTGAGAACGGTTGTTACCGAAAACGGTATGTTTACCATTAAAAAAATCTTTAGCCATTGAAATTACCTCCTTAGTTGTCGAATCCGTGATTAATTTTTAATTCCACTTCCTTAACCTATCATATTCATTTAACGCTTTCAAGCAATTTTACTTGACACCTTCCGAACGTTAATTTGGATTTAGTTTAAGTGCTATGATAGAATTAAATATTGTTAGTTTGGTCTAATGGGGAGGCATGTCACAATTGACTGTTAAAATGAGAACTAAGTATGGAACGATTGACATTAATAAAAACGCAATTGCTACCGTGGTTGGTGGTGCAGCAACTGACAACTATGGAGTAGTTGGGATGGCGAGCCGAAACCAGATTCGTGATAACGTCAACGTGATTTTACGCCGGCAGAATTATTCGCGAGGAATTGAAGTTCATCAAAATCAGTCTGGAGTTTCAATTGACGTTTACATTATCGTTAGTTACGGAACCAAGATTTCTGAAATTTCGAAAAGCGTCCAGGCCAAAGCTAAGTATAATTTAAAGGAAATGCTGGGTTTGACGCCTGAATCAATTAACGTCATTGTTCAAGGGGTTCAGGTCCTTGACAATTAAGAATTAGTTCGATTAGGGGGAAGTCAGTTGTCAGCCCAAAAAATTGATGTTGATTTATTTAACAGGATGATTCAAGCGGCGGCACTTCAATTAAGCCGCAACGCTAAATTTATTAATTCATTAAACGTTTTTCCGGTTCCGGATGGGGACACCGGGACTAACATGAAGATGTCAATGGCAAGCGGCGAAAAGTACGTTGATCAAGCCTCTACCACTTCGGTCGGGGATTTATCAGGTGTGCTTGCCAAAGGACTTTTAATGGGTGCCCGCGGCAATTCAGGAGTAATCCTTTCACAAATCTTTCGTGGCTTTTACCATTCGGTCGCTCACAAACGAATTTTGACGGCTACTGACGTGGTAATGGCTTTTGAAGCCAGTGCTAAGGCTGCGTATAAGGCCGTTATGAAGCCAACTGAAGGCACAATCTTGACTGTGATTAGGGCTGCTGCCCAATCCGGAATTAATGAATTGAAGCGGTCAAATGATTTGCCCCAAATTTTTGACGCCATTTTCAACGGTGCTAGTCAAGCCTTAAAACGAACTCCTGATTTACTACCGGTTTTGAAAAAAGTTGGGGTCGTTGATTCAGGTGGTCAAGGATTAGTTTTTGTTCTGCAGGCTTTTGACGAAGTAGTTAACGGAAAACCGGTTAAAAACCAGCATGGCCAGTTAACTACTTCCGAAATGAACGAAATGATTAAGGTTGCTCACGATAAAAGCGCCCAGAGTAAATTGGATCCGGCTGACATTAAATATGGTTATTGTACACAGATGACCGTTCGGTTTGGCCGCGGCAAAGAAGTGGATCGCCACTTTGAGTATCAGCCGTTTTATAATTATCTGGCTAAGCTGGGGAACTCGCTGCTGGTGGTTAATGATCATGAAGTAGTCAAGGTCCACGTTCATACTGAGCACCCTGGTAAAGTATTAAGCTGGGGCCAGCATTTTGGCGATTTGACTAAAGTCAAAATTGATAACATGCGCCTGCAGCAGGAAACAATTATTGATAACGATAAAAGAAAGCAGTCTAAACCGCACCACTCGGCAAAACTTAAACCATTAGCGGTGATTTCGGTAGTTACCGGTAAAGGCTTGCGAACCCTTTTCAAGAGTTTGGGAGTTAGTGCTTTCGTAAACGGCGGTCAGACGATGAACCCCAGTACTCAAGATATCTTAGACGTAATCAATCACTGTAACGCCAAGCAGGCAATTATTTTGCCTAATAACGGTAACATTAAAATGGCGGCTTCTGCAGCGGCCAAAGCGGCTAGAATCCCGGTCGCGATCGTTCCAACCAAGACCATTAATCAAGGAATGGCGGTAATGCTTGGTTATAACCCGACCGATTCGTTGACGACTAACCAGAAGAACATGGTCGATAATTTGGATGAAGCCAAGAGCGGCGAAGTTACTTACGCAACCCGGGATGCTGAAGTTAACCACGTTCAAATTAAGAAAAATCACTACCTTGGAATTATTGATGGCCAAATTAAAGTTACGGATCCGGACTTGCTTACGGCAACGGTCAAAATGATTCGGGCAATGCTTGATGAAATGAGTGACGTGGTGACCATTATTTACGGGAAAGACGCCAATTTATCGGAAGCTCAGAAGGTTAGGGATCAAGTCAAACGGATTAATCCTGATTTGGAAACCGAAATTCACGAAGGTGACCAGCCAGTTTACCCGTTCTTAATTTCGGTTGAATGATGAATATGAAAAAGTTGAGTGATCCGGTTTCAGTTTTGGGCGGCGTCGGTCCCAAACGGCAGCAGGCGTTGGCTCACTTAGGAATTAATTCAATTTTAGATTTACTGCTTGACTTTCCGGTTAGTTATAATGATTTTCGGCCCCGTAAACTTTCGACGGTTGCTAACGGTAGTAAAGTAACTTTAAAGGGAACCGTCGTTGGTGAACCACGGTTAAATTATTATGGTTACCACAAAAGTCGGTTGAATTTTCGGATAATTTCTGACCATAATCTAATTCGGGTTACGTTTTTTAATCGCCCGTGGCTCAAACGACGACTAAGCGCTCAGCGGTCGGTCTTGGTGTACGGAACCTTTAATCGTTTTCAACAGTCATTGAACGGGATTCGAC
>CAKQCC010000101.1 GCA_934216625.1 uncultured Lactobacillaceae bacterium | reverse complement strand
CCGTTAAGTTTACCCAGCGGGTCAGTCACATTAAAGGTATTGACGCGGCGTTAATCGTAGTGCCTTACTACAATAAACCGGACCAGCGCGGAATGATTAATCATTTTACGACCGTTGCTGATCACGGTGGGATGCCGATCGTGATGTATAACATTCCGGGCCGAACCGGAAAGAAGATGGCAAACGACACCATCGTCAAATTATCCCATAATTCAAACATCATCGGCGTTAAACAGTGTGGCACCATGGAGGACATGGAATACTTAGTTGACCACGTTGATTCCCACTTCATGATTTACAGTGGTGAAGACGCTCAGGCGTTATTTACTAAAGTAATTGGCGCTCAGGGTGTCGTTTCTGTGGCGTCTCACGTTTACGGCAAACAGATGCGAAAGATGTATGACGAGATTGAAGCCGGTCAGGTTGCGGCAGCCGGAAAATTACCACGCTGGCTGACACCACGCATGGCAGCCTTGTTCATGTACGCATCACCGGAACCGACCAAGGCGGTTTTAAACGCCCAAGGTTGGCACGTCGGTGGTTGCCGAATGCCGCTGGAATCACTTAACAATGATGAAAAGGCTAAATTAGCAGTTGGTTTAGGCTTAAACCGGAACGCTTTAAATAATTAAAAGGAGTTTTTAAATGATTAAAGTATTAGTAGCTGGTTTTACCGGTGCGATGGGTCAAAAGACCGTTCGAATGGTTAACCAAACCCCTGATTTTAAATTAGTCGGGGCTTACGCACCGTCAGCTAACCAGATTAATCGTCAGGATTATCATTTAGCTAGCGACGTTAAGTTATATTCAAAATTGGCTGAAATTGATACCGATGCTGACGTTTGGATTGACTTTACGTTACCGAGTGCCGTTTACCAGAATACTAAGTTCGCGATTCAGCACCACATTTGTCCCGTGATTGGTACCAGTGGACTATCGGATGATCACGCTAAAGAATTGCAGCAGTTGGCCAAAAAAGAAAAAGTGGGTGGTATCATCGCACCTAACTTTGGTTTGTCGGCAATTTTACTGATGAAATTCGCTAAAATGACCGCTAAATACTTCCCGGATGCCGAAATCATCGAAATGCACCACGGTGATAAAGCTGACGCACCTTCAGGAACGGCTTTGAACACCGCTAAATTAATCGACCAGGTTCGGCCGCGGCATCAGCAGGGTGCCAAGCATCCGGTTGAAACGTTGAAGAACGTGCGCGGCGGTGATTACCACGGCATCCGAATCCATTCGGTTCGCTTACCGGGTTACATCGCTCACGAACAGGTTCTGTTTGGTGGCCCCGGTGAAGCTTTAACCATTCGCCAGGATTCATTTAACCGGGATTCCTTTATTCGCGGGGTTAAAATTGCCGTGAAGAAAGTTTCTTCACTTGATCACCTAGTTGTTGGCATGGAAAACGTATTATAAGTAGAAAGGTTATCAAAAATGCCAAAGTTAATTCCACAGCTGGCAAAGTGCTATAATCACCGGTTAGATTTAGTAAAGCCATCGGCAATTCGGGCTTTTGACCAAGAAATCTCTGGGATTCCGGGTTTATTGAAATTAACGATCGGTGATCCGGATTTGAACACTCCTGAACACGTCAAAGCGGCCGCAATTAGCGGCATCCGTCATAATGACACGCATTATTCGGCACAAACCGGAAAGCTGAAACTCCGAAAAGCAATCGCGAATTATTTACACCGAAGTCAAGGCTTGAATTACAATCCGAATGACGAAATCATCGTCACGATTGGGGCTACCGAAGCCATTTACGCAACGTTCGAGACCTTGATTAATCCAGGCGACAAGATATTAATCGCGACGCCGACGTTTGCGTTGTATCAGCCGATTGTGACGCTGCTTGGTGGGATCCCGGTTGAAATTGACACGTCGGATTCTCACTTTAACTTGACGGCCCAACGGCTTGAGAGGGTTATTCAGCAGGAAGGCCCGAACGTCAAGGCCGTTTTAATCAACTACCCGAATAACCCGACCGGTGCCGAATACCCAAAAGCCACTCTAGCGGCTTTAGCAAAAGTGATTCATAAGCATCACTTATTCGCAATTACCGACGAAATCTATTGTGAATTGGTTTACGGAGTTAAGCATTATTCATTAGCCAGGTGGCTGCCAAATCAGACCATTCTGATCAATGGACTATCTAAATCACATTCAATGACTGGTTGGCGGCTTGGTTACTTGGCTGGTCCCGCTGATTTCGTCAAACGGGCGACGAAAGTTCACGCCTTTATGATTACGTCGCCTTCGAACCCGGCACAGGATGCCGCCATTGAAGCGTTAACAAACGGCTTGTCGGATCCGGCTCATATGCGAGCAATTTATCAGAAACGCCGGAATTATTTGATCGATGCGATTAATCAGCTAGGTTTATCAGCAATCGAACCGCAGGGTGCGTTTTATCTATTCGTCAAGATTCCTAAAGCTTTTGGGGATCATTCAAAAGCGTTTGCCTTAGATTTAGCTAGAAAAGCTAAAGTTGGCGTAATTCCGGGTAACGCCTTTGGTAAGGGCGGCGAAGGCTACGTTCGAATTTCTTACGCCGCTTCGAATCAGAAACTCCGTTTGGCCGTTCAACGAATTAAGCAGTATTTAGACCATTTACACCAGAATAATTAAGAAGGTTTTTATTGAAATGAGAAAATATAACGTTGCGATCCTCGGTGCCACCGGTGCCGTGGGCTTAAAATTGATTGACCAGTTGGCAAAGTCGACCATTCCCGTTCAATCGTTGAAATTATTAGCTTCTAAACGGTCGGCTGGTAAGCCAATGAAGTTTAAGGACCAAACCATTAAAGTTCAGGAAGCCACTCCCGATTCATTTAACGGGGTTGATTTAGTGCTGTCGTCACCAAGTTCATCGGTGGCCCGGAAATTATTACCGGAAGCCGTTAAGCGTGGTGCAACCTGCGTTGACAACAGCAGTGCTTTTCGTTACGACACGAATGTCCCGCTAGTGGTTCCGGAAGTTAATGCCGATCAGTTAAAGAATCATCACGGAATCGTGGCCAACCCGAACTGTTCAACGACCCAAATGATGGCGGCTTTGGAACCGGTTCGTAAAGCGTTTGGCTTGAAATCCATTATCGTGTCGACTTATCAAGCTGCCAGTGGTGCTGGAAGTGCCGCTTTAAAAGAATTCTTCCGTCAGGCGCAAGAATACTTGGACCATAAACCGATGGAACACAACATTTTACCGGTCGGTGGCGAAGCAAAGCATTATCCGCTGGCTTTTAACTTGATCCCGCAAATTGACCGCTTCTTCAGTAACGGTTACAGCCGCGAAGAGTGGAAAATGATCCACGAAACCAAGAAAATTATGTTAAACGACATGAACGCACCGCAAATTAAGGTTAACGCTACTTGTGTTCGAACTCCGGTGCCGATTGCCCACGGTGAAACGGTGTACTTCCGGGTTGCCGACAAACGCGCCACCGCTGACAAAATTA
>CAKQCC010000100.1 GCA_934216625.1 uncultured Lactobacillaceae bacterium | reverse complement strand
TTGATACCCACGAACTACGGTTCCGGAAGTTTGAAACGGTCGACCCAGCATCTGGTTGGCAGCTTCGATTGCCCCAAGATCTAGGGCTCGTTTGATCTTAGTTGAACTCACTTTTTGACCGGCAACTTCAACTTTGGGAACGGTCACGACCCGCATACGACCTTTTGCATAACGAGGTAAAGTTCGCATATTAGCAACTCTTGAATCACCGTAAGTATGGTTAAAGCCAGCAACTACGGTCTGAGCTTTCAAGCGAACCAGATAATTGTCAACAAATTGTTGCGGTGACTGAAACTGAAAACTGGCGGTATAATTCACCAAATAAACGATTTGGACCCCAAGCTGCCTAAAGTCACGCATTTTATCGTGATAAAGGGTTAAATAACGGCGGTCATGACGATCCAAACGGCGATAAATCGTGGCCGGATGATGATCATACGTCAACACCGCCAACGGAAAATGGCGAGCTTGGGCGATCTTCCTAGCGGTTGCAATAACCTTTTGGTGCCCGAGGTGCAAGCCATCAAAGAAGCCCATTGCTAGTACCACCGGTCCGGTAAATTTGCGCTTAGGGTCAATCGGGTGATGAAGTTTAATGATTTTCATATCAAGCCTGGTTTCTATTTCGTACTGAACATTTTAACGGGACGGTAGCACTGCCGATGGCGATCATAACCATAAAGCGCCTTGGTTGAATGTCGAAAATTCAAAAGGACGTTGGTTAATCGGGACGGTTTTTTAAAATCATCTAAATAAAGGAAAGCCCCGTTTTGAACCCGTTGCCATTGTTCAGTGGTTAAATTATGAATCGGGATCGTTGGGTAGGCATCACTGATCGGTCGAATTAATTGATTCAGTCGATGACGTTTAAAACCAGAACGAAGCTGCTGAAACGTTAAAGTTTGGTGAATATCAAAACCGCCACTTTTAACCCTGGTCAAATCTGACATCACCGCCGGGACCTTCAGTAAACGACCCAAATCAGTCGCCAAAGTGCGAACGTACGTCCCTTTTCCGCAACTCACTTCAAAATAAAGTACTTGCTGATGACGACGGCTAAGAAAACGGGACGGCCGAATTAAGCGAAAATCATTAACGCTAACGACGTGACGTGGCCGGCGAACCGAAATCCCTTTCCGAGCGTACTCATAAAGGTGGTGCCCATGAACCCGAATTGCCGAATACATCGGCGGGATCTGAACTAAACGCGAACTCACTAGTTGCCGCATTTGCTGTTGAATCAGTTCTGAAGCAACTGGTTGGTTCAGTCGTTGACGTCGAATGATCTTTCCCGACAAATCTTCGGTACTGGTGGCCTCGCCTAACGTAACGGTTCCCTGATAAACCTTGCCTAAGGTCATCAAGTGACCGGTCACTTTAGTCGCGCCACCGACACAAATTACCAAAACCCCGTCAACATCGGGATCTAGAGTTCCGCTATGCCCCATTTTTTTAATATGAAGCAGGCGGCGAAGTTTACGAATACAGTCAAAACTGGTCATCCCCCGCGGTTTGTAAAGGGGAATAATTCCGTTCAAAAAATCACCCGTCTCAAATAAAAAAATAGGTAATCAATTCAATTACCTATTTTAGTTTAATGAATCAAATCATTAGCGATGTTCTCGTTTCAATTTTTTAATAATTCGGTCGATTTTACTACCGTATTGAATTGATCGGTCCCGTTCAAAATGAATTTTGGGGGTGTGGTAAACGTGCCGCAAGCGACCACCCAATTCACTCTGAATTAGACCCGTAGCGTGATCCAACCCTTTCTGGGTCTTTTTTTCGTCATCAGGATCATCGGACAGAATGCTGTAATAAATCGTGGCGTGCTGCAAATCACCGGTGGCTTTCACACCGGTAATCGTTACCCCTTGAATCCGGGGATCCCGAATTTGTTTCAGTAAGATATCATTAACGTACCGCTGAATTTCGGTTTCAAGTCGACCGACTCGGTATTGAGCCATAAATTCAACTCCTTAATTTATTTTCTAGGTACGGCCTTCATTGCGTAGGCTTCGATCGTGTCACCAACTTTAATGTCATTATAATCGGCAATGGTCAGTCCACACTCAAAACCTTCTTTAATTTCTTTAGCATCGTCTTTAAACCGTTTCAGGCTACCTAGTTTTCCGGTATAAATTACCTTTTCGTCACGAACTAGGTGAATTCGGCTGCCGGCCTTAATGTAACCCTTAGTTACCATTCCACCGGCAATCGTCCCAACTGCTGAAGCTTTATAAAGCTGGCGGACGTCAACGTCACCGGTCGTGACTTCTTTATACTTAGGCGCTAACATGCCCTTCATTGCCGACTTCACTTCGTCAATCAGGTCATAAATCACGTCGTACATCCGAACGTCAACTTTATAGTTTTCGGCCTGAATCTTAGCTTGCGGGGTTGGCCGAACGTTAAAGCCAAGGATAATCGCGTTACTAGCTTGGGCTAACGTAACGTCACTTTCGTTAATTGCGCCGACTCCGGAATGAACGATACTGATTCTGACGCCCTTAACCTTGATTTTTCGCAAGCTGGAATCAATTGCTTCAACCGAACCCTGAACGTCGGCCTTAACAATCAAATCAACTTTCTTCATGTCTTTCTTCTTCATGGTGTCAAACAAGTTGTCTAAAGTAACGGTGTTATTCTGTTTTCGCCGCTCCATTTGAGCCTGTTCAGCTCGTTTTTCACCAGCTTCACGGGCCGCTTTTTCACTGTTAAAGACTACGAACCGGTCACCAGCTTCCGGGACACTGTTCAACCCGGTAATTTCAACCGGAGTTGACGGGGTCGCGACTTTAACCTGCTGATGATTTTCGTTAGTCATCGTTCGAATGCGGCCAAAGGTATCACCAACTACAACCGGATCTTCAACGTGCATGGTTCCCTGCTGAACCAAAACGGTGGCAACGGGGCCACGACCCTGGTCAAGTCTGGATTCAACCACTGAACCAGCGGCGTTTTGCTTCGGGTTCGCCTTCAGTTCCATTACTTCGGCTTTCAAAATGATCATATCCAGCAATTCGTTAACGTTCGTCCCGTACTTAGCTGAGATGTTGACGAAAATCGTGTCACCACCCCATTTTTCGGGGATTAAATTATAACGCGAAAGCTGGTTGGTAACTTTCTTGGGGTTAGCACCCGGTTTATCAATTTTATTGATCGCCACGATAATCGGGGTCTTCGCTGCTCTGGCGTGATGAATTGCTTCAACCGTTTGCGGCATTACCCCATCATCAGCAGCAACCACCAAAACGATCAAATCGGTCATTTCAGCTCCACGAGCTCGCATTGCCGAGAAAGCCGCGTGGCCTGGAGTATCCAGAAAAGTAATGGTTTTACCCTTCCGGTGAATCTGATAAGCACCGATGTCCTGCGTGATGCCACCAGCTTCGCCAGCCGCAACGTGCGAATGGCGAAGGTAATCCAATAAAGTCGTTTTACCATGATCAACATGACCCATAATCGTGATTACCGGTGGTC
>CAKQCC010000099.1 GCA_934216625.1 uncultured Lactobacillaceae bacterium | reverse complement strand
ACTTATTAGTTCAAAATTAAATTTTTAAATTATTAAAACTTTCAATCAACAATTTAAGCAGTAATTTCTGTTTCTGGTTACTCATGCCCTTTAAAAGTTCTTTTCCGGTATTGGCGTTTTTCCCGGCGATGATTGCGGATTCTTTTCGCCCCTTAGAAGTCAATTCAATGATCTGATAGCGACCGTCTTGAACCGACCTTCTGGCGGCTAGTAAATGTTTCGCAATCATTTTCTTAATGATTTCCTGGACGGTCTGATGGGTGCAATTCATGTAAAGGGCCAAGTCAGTCATAGTACAATCAGAATGGTCATGAATATAAACCAGAATGTCGCCCTGCCGCGAAGTTAAATTGATCTTTCTTAAATGAGCATTTCGGTCCTTATTAATTGAATTAGCGATTTTCAATAGTAAGGTGATCAGCCGATAGCGATCATTACTCTTAAGCATTTTAAACCAGCTTCCTAAAAGACCTTGTGTGGGATGATTTCACAACTAAAGTGATCCTGGCCCTTTGCTAATTGGGTCAAGTCGACGTGAATCATCCCTAATCGATCCAAAGAAAGCAAATCAAAGTTTAACGAAGCCCGGTTAGTTTTCAAGTTATTAATCAATTGCTTCTGACTCGTCAAAACTCGCCAATCATAGTTAGATTCTTTAACCAGTTCCGTCAGTAAAGCTAATGCATCGTAGCGATCGTGTTTAAGTTTAGAATATTGATGAGCACGAACGTTAGCTCCCCAGTCAAATTCCTTCAGCTGCTTTTTGACTTTTTTACTAATTTGCGGCTTTTGAAGCATTTTCCTGAGCTGCTTTTTACTCTCTTTCATTTCAATACCTTCTTCTTAAATTTAGACATGGTTATTATAACATCAGACTGACTTGACCAAACGCCGAAAATCATAATAAGATAGATTTATTATGGAAGTGATAAATTGATTAAACCTTATTTACACCGGGTCCAATATTACGAAACTGACCAAATGGGAATCACTAATAACGCCAACTACGTTCACTTCATGGAAGAGGCCCGTAATGATTATTTGACGCAAATTGGGTTCCCGTACGCTCAATTTGAAAAAAGCGGGATCATTTCACCAGTGGTTCGAATTGACTGTGAATATAAACATCCGACTACCTATCCCGATCAAATCGAAATCAAGGTTCAGATTATTAAGCTAACTCATTTCAAACTTCGAATTAATTATCGAATGAGTGTCAAAGGAATTCTAGTCTGTAAAGCGTTCAGTGAACATTGCTTTACTAAAAATCATCACGTAATTAATTTGAAGCAGCAGCTCCCCCGCTTCTATCGTGAATTATCACGACGAGTCGCTAGTAAATGATTAATCGCTTTCGCAAATTGATTTCCGTTTCTAACCCCACGAACGTCAATTTCGTTGGCACCGGAACCAATTTTCATTAAATTTACTTTGGTCGCCCAGTGATAATTACGAGTAAACATTAGCTGACGAATTGGGATTGACGTTTGCTTGCAAGTTCGTTTAATTAAATCGAAATTAACGAAAATTAACCGAACGTTGGTCAGGATCATTAAGACCGTCATCCCGTTTAAATCTCCCGAATCAGCAATGACAATTGATTCGTGATCATGAATAATTTTCGGTAAATTTTTGATTTCTGGTTTCATTAACATTAAACTGTCGTAACTGGTTTGGTTTAATTCCATGATGATCCGTTTCATTTTGGCCGGAGCCTTCGAATGATTAATCAATGGCCACAGTTGCATCGTGTTGTTCCAAATTCTTTCTTTTTTCAAATAATCAGGACTGGGATTTAAAATTGGCGGATACGGATTTTTAAATTTATGAAAGAATTTAAACATTATTTTCATCTCAAACTATAAAAATAAAGGAGTAACCAAAAATGTTTGATCAAGCTACGTTGCGTCGCCTTCAAGCTGGTTTTCAGAAAGGAAAATTGAAGGGCTTTAACGTTGCCGATCCAAGTCGGCTAGCAATGACGTTTGACGGAGTCACCCAGAACGGTGGAATGAAGTTCAACACCGTTCGAATTAAACTGGATGGTAGGAATATTTTTTCAGCTGGTTTCGGAAAGGTCCCTCACAAGACCTACGATATTATGTTCACGATTGCGCCTAATCCACATCACTATACTTTAGCAAACATCAACCAAGATCTTAAAAGCCTTAAATTGCAGGCCGGGTTATCAGCTGGCCAACTATTGTTAATCGCGGTGGTCCGTGAAAAATCATTTTTTGATTGCATTAATCATATTATGAAAGCCACTAAGATGCTGGTGAAATAATTATTTCTTTGACTTAAAAATTCTAGGAATTGATTTTGGCTTAGAATAATTATTAACAATTTTGGGCTTTTCATTATAACGTGATACGATTCGGTTCCTTAGTTCAGTATTCCACGGTTTCGTCTTTATTTTTCGGCAACGAACCCAATTTTGGGCTTCGGAAACCGATTCCAAGTGATTTCGTTCCCAAACTAGCATAATTTGTTTGAGCCTGACCATTGCCAACGGATAGTTATTACTAAATTGTTTGGAAAAATAAATGGCGTATAGCACTAACTCAAGATTTAAACCTTCGACAAATTTCGTTAATGTTCGGACGGTTGATCGGTCTTGGCGATGCCATACCGTAGTTAGCTGAGCCTTGATTAAATGATCAATAACTTGCTGGTGATTAGCGGGTAAGTTTTGACTTTTTGAAGATCGAAAAACGATGATCCGGGTTCGACTTGAATTAATTACTAAATCATGCTGCCGGACTAATTCCTGGATTCCCTTTTTTAAAACATCGATTGAATTGTGGGCATGGTTTGAAAATCGGGTTAAATCGAACGTTTCTTGGTTGCCAAGTTGAATTAGACTGGCGTAGATCCCCTTTGCTCGCCAGCTTAGCTGATTATCTTCAAAAACATTTTGAGTTCGATTGCGTCTCTGAATGATTTGGAGTTTCATTTTTTAATCAAATCCTTGAACTGCTGTTCGTTAATAATTTTAATCTTCTTGGCAACGGCCGCCTTGTATTTCCTGGAGTTGCTTTTGTGGTCGGTTAACAAATATGAAGTGCTTCCGGCAACGCTTGATTGAACTTTGCCACCGTTTTTTTGAATTAAATTTTTGAAAAATTTTCTGGGCTGGCTGAGGGTTCCGGTAATCACGAATTTTAATCCAGTCAATTTTTGGTGTTTAGACTGATTAGGTATTTTCGTGGGTTGATTATCCTTTAAATCTAAGTAAGGGGTTAAATGCCTGAGTTGTTTGATAATTAACGAACTGAAAAGTTCATTCACCACCGGAACTGATGATTCACCAAAGCCTTTGATCTGCGGAATTTCGGTGACCAGTCGCTGATGCATTTTAGTTAGTTGATCATGATTGTTAAGCAATGGTTTAAAATTACGAATTCGTTTAGCAATTGGCTTTAAAACGGCTAACCCGGCATTGTTAAGGGGTAAACCCAGAAGCACCCTTGCTAGTGGGCATTTTCGGGCCTGAGCCAGTTG
>CAKQCC010000098.1 GCA_934216625.1 uncultured Lactobacillaceae bacterium | reverse complement strand
TGGTGAAGCACACTTCTGATGCTGGTCACTATTACGGGACCGATTATTCTGTAATTATTACTAATGCTGATTTTGATCGGGTTGCTAAACGTGATCAGCAATTTTTTCACGTAATTTTTTGGGATCGTCAGGTTCTAATTAAATTAATTCGGAACGCAATCAACGCTACCTACGAAGCTGATTGACTTTAAATTAGGTTTTATTTATAATTATCAGGAGAATAATAGAAGTAAATTAACAAAGGGAGATTAAAATGGCGACTGAACATAATTATACTAAAGCTGACGTTCAGCAAATGGCTAAAGATGGCGATGTAAAATGGATTCGCTTGATGTTCATTGACGTTTTGGGCCGGGTCAAAAAGGTTGAAGTCCCAGCCTACCAATTAGACAACGTTTTGGCTAATAAGACGATGTTCGACGGTTCTTCAATTCAAGGTTTCGTTAAAATTGAAGACAGTGATCTGTATTTACATCCTGATTTATCAACCTGGATGATCATTCCGTGGAGTGATCCGGACGATCGAGTCGCACGTTTAATCTGTGACGTTTATACAACTGACGGCAAGCCGTTTATGGGTGACCCACGAAACGTCTTGAAACATGAATTAACTGGCGTTAAACAGGACGGCTATAATTCTTTTGACGTTGGTCTAGAACCGGAATTCTTCCTGTTTAAGCGGGATGCCAATGGTAAGCCAACTTTAAAACCAAACGATCAGATTAGTTACTTTGACATTAGTTCAAACGATGAAGGTGCGAAGTGCCGCCGTGAGATTGCCCAGAATTTGATTAAGGTTGGCTTACGGATTGAAGCGGCTCATCATGAAGTTTCACCGGGTCAAGATGAAATTGACTTCCGATTTTCGGATGCGGTTAATACTGCTGATAATATTGAACTATTTAAAGCCGTTGCGAAGCATTTCGCTAAAAAGCACGGTTTTTACGCGACGTTTATGCCTAAACCGCTAAATTCAGTAAACGGTTCCGGGATGCACATTAATATGTCGCTCTTTAAGCACGGGAAGAACGCTTTTTACGATCCGAATGACCAGTTGAAACTTTCTTCGGTTGCTTATCAATTTATCGGCGGAATTATGAAACACGCTAAGTCATTTACCGCTTTGTGTGACGCCACCATTAATTCTTATAAGCGCTTAGTTCCGGGCTTTGAAGCTCCGGTATACATTGCTTGGTCACCTCATAACCGGACCGCGTTAGTTCGGGTCCCGAGTGATCGCGGGATCGCGACCCGATTGGAATTACGGAGTGCTGATTTATCAGCTAATCCTTACATGGCGTTAACCGGAGTTTTAGCTTCCGGACTTGACGGGGTTAACCATCACCTCAAGCCGATTCACCGTGAAGAAGCCAATATCTTTAAGATGAACGCTAAGCAGCGAAAAGAACACGATATCGAGAATCTCCCTAATAATTTGAGCCTGGCGATTGATAATTTGGAACATGACCGAACTTTAGAAAAAGCGCTTGGTCATCATTTGCTAACCGCTTACGTTACGGCTAAACGCCAAGAAATCTTGAGCTACCAGACCCAGGTTTCCGCTTGGGAACGTCGGCATTATTTAGACGTTTAAATATAAACGTTAATTTTAAAAAGGGCCTGCCTTATTCAGCAGGTCCTTTTTAGACGCTAATGGTTACGTTCTACCTGTAATTTGTGATATACTAATTCTCGGTTTCACCATTGTTCCAGAGGAGAAACGAATAGTTGCTTTTTGGGATGTTTCCGACAAAAATGGTTTTGAAAATGGCAGCCGTTCGTCGCCTTTGAATCTGGCATGAGAAAGAGCTTCGGGACAAAAACCTGGGTGGACATATAAACCACTGCTCACTAATGCTCTTAGAGCCCCAGGCCTGGGCTGATTCTAGTATCTTTAAAATTGTAGCGGCATAAATCGGCGTACACCAAATTTGAGTCACCATTCGGGTAAAAGCGAATGGTGATTTTTTGGATTAGCGACTCGCTAAGATTAGCAAGTAGAGAACGACTAGGAAGCAAATCGGGTAAAGGCAAAGCAGGCCGACCGTTAAATAAATGCGAAACTGACGGCTCGGGTAGTGGAATTGCCACAGATCATCAACCGTCCCAATTTGGTAAATTAGGATGGCAATTAAATCCAAAATTACCACTAGTTTAAAACCGTGACCGATTAACGCCAAGATCAAGCCGATTCCTTCAAGGCCTAAACTGGCGTTGGTTAAAGTGGCAAGTCGGTTGACGTAATTCCAGAGGGTGAGCCGAGACTGCATGTGCCGACAGCAGCCGTAGCTTAGGCCAATCAGGATTACGAAGCTAATGGTGATTAATAATAATCCTGATAAAAACCCGTTTCGCCGAAAAGTACTTAGGTAGTTGACCGTGCTAGTGCCAAACCGATCGAGACTGGTTCCGGCGGGGGCCGAAATAAACATGTTAGCCAAAAACGTTAAAATGGTGTTGAATAAGCTGTGAAACGAAACGGCTAAGATGATAATCGAGATCACGAAAGAAGTTAAGCCGTAGTATTTTTGGGCAGCAACGGCGTTACTATCACCCTTAGCGGTGAAGAATAACCAATTTAAATAACGCTTAGCCTGCTTTAGGCTAAATTGCGAACGTTTAGACATGTTTTGCCTTCTTACTGAGATTTGGTAACAAAAAATCCCCTAATAAATGGTAGGAGATTTGGTATTAATCAATAATTTTTAGTTTTGATACGGGGTAAAATTAACTTTGAATTGTGGAACTTGACCCTGGAGAATAATTCTTCGGCAGTAGCCGTTGATTACGTATTCAAGCGGGATGTCCATTGAATTCAAGACCTGTTTGCCCGACTTAAGCAGCTGAGCGTTTAGTTGGCTTAAATCAAAGACCTGGTCGTTCTTGTCTTTAGTGTCGTATTCTTCGAGGCCAAACGGAACTTGATCCATTTTAACCATTTGCTTTAGGACCAAATTGAATTGGTGAGCAAAATTAGTTTGGTTTTGCTTGAGAATTTTGTCAGCTCGTTTAAATAAACTGGCGTTGATTTTAATGCTTGACATTGAACTAACCTTCCCTTTACATTCATTTACATTTATTATAACACGTCCTGTTATAATAAAATGTGTTAACATAATTAAGAAGTGGGGTGAAATAAAATGCGTCGTCAAGATTATCAATCACGTGGTGACCTTAGAGAAAATTATCGTCGGCGGATGAACCGCGGTAACAACGTTGAACGTAATTATTACTATCCACAGTCGAAACGTCATCACTGGATTAGAAATTGCCTAGTGATTATTTTGTGCTTAGCGATTGGCTGGATTGCTGCTGACCACTTTTTCGCCGGCCCCAAGATGGAGAAAAGTAGCCAGCCTCGAACCGAAGTCAGCCAGAGCACCTCCGTAAAGAAAAATTTACCTCAACAAAACAACCAGGGTAGTTCAAATCCTTCATCTCCCCAGCCGAATATCGGGATTCTGGAGCGTGAGATGGATCGTTTAGACGTTAATAGTAAAGATCAGCTAATTGCTG
>CAKQCC010000097.1 GCA_934216625.1 uncultured Lactobacillaceae bacterium | reverse complement strand
ACGCAGTAGTGGACGGAATGCCAGCAATTCTAGTGGCGCTAAATCAATACATAACTGCCCAGATTAAATTAGCAAAGCGATCCGGAACGATCGTTTCAAAGCAGTATCCCAACCACGTCGTTCACTGGCAGCGCCGTAACCGTCAGATCGTATTCGATCACCCGAAAAAACCGCTTTGTTATATCCTATCAGCAATTAAAATTACCGAAGCTTACGCTAAATCACTTCAAATTAAGCCCCGGTTGTACGATCTAAAGATTAATAGTCAGCTCGACAGTCCCGACGGTAAAAAATACGGATTAGGATCATCTGCTGCGGTAACCGTAGCAACCGTCCACGCCCTCTGCAAACTCTACCGAATTCCGGTCAGTAAATTACAGCTATTTAAATTAGCGGCGATTGCTCATTTTTCGGTTCAGGGCAACGGTTCTTTGGGTGACATTGCCACCAGCGTATACGGTGGCTGGATCGCTTTTCGAACGTTCAATCACCATTGGTTGACCAAAATGAAAACAAAATTATCAATTAACGATCTAATTAATCAACCGTGGCCACACCTTAAAATTAAGTCATTACACGCACCGAAACGTCTTAAATTATTGATCGGCTGGACCGGGACTCCCGCTTCAACTTCACAACTAGTTCGTCAGGTTGAAAAAGGTCGACAGAATCATCAATCTATTTACCACTCGTTCTTACTTTCAAGTAAATATTGCGTTTTATCAATGATCAAGGGTTTCAAAACCAACTCATTGGCGTTAATTAAGCGCCAAATTATGGTCAACCGGGATTTACTTAACCACCTCGGTAACTTAACCAACGTCAAAATTGAAACCCCTAAATTAAAACAACTGTGTCAGATCGTGACCGAATGTGGTGGGGTTGCTAAATCTTCGGGAGCCGGCGGCGGTGATTGTGGCATCGCCATTATTGACCGCACTAAACCGTTTCAATTAATTTTGGGCCGCTGGCGTCAAAATCAAATTTTGCCTTTAGAATTCAAAGTTTCTAATTCACCGTCAAGGGAAGTTAAAGATGATTAGTCAGCATTCTCACCGAAAAAATGAACACGTTTCACTCGCCGAGTACTTTAACCGAACTAATCATCACGACTATTTCAATCAAGTTCATTTAATTCCCAAAAGTTTGCCCGAAATTGATTACGATCAAGTCGACCCAAGAACTAAAGTTGGCCCGCTCCACCTGAAATGGCCTTTTTATATTGAAGCAATGACCGGAGGCAGTTCAGAAACCGGTCGGCTTAACGCTAAACTAGCGAGTACTGCCAAAAAGACCGGCGTTGCGATGGCAACCGGTTCCGAAAGCATTGCTTTACAGGACCCTAGTTTAGAATCAACTTTCGCGGTCGTCAGGAAAAACGACCCAAACGGAGTTATCTTGGCTAATTTAGGGGCTTCCAGTTCACCAAAAGACGTTAAAAAGGCAATTCAAATTTTGCAAGCTAACGCCGTTGAGATTCACGTCAACGCTCCTCAGGAATTGATTATGCCGGAGGGAAACCGGCATTTTCACTGGTTAGCTAATCTCCAAAAAATTATCCAGCAAATTAAAATTCCGGTAATCATCAAAGAAGTTGGCTTCGGGATGAGTCACGAAACCATTCGTCAGTTAACGCAAATCGGTGCTAAATACATTAACGTCAGCGGTCGCGGTGGAACCAATTTTGCTAAGATTGAGAATTACCGGCGATCACGCCAAGAATTAAGCTACCTTGCTGACTGGGGGCTGACGACTCCTGAATCATTGCTAGAGGCTCGACAATTTGAGCCCCAAGCTACAATCATTGCGTCAGGAGGCGTCAAAAATCCACTGGACATCGTTAAAGCAATTGTTTTGGGTGCCAATGCGGTCGGGGTTGCCGGAACGATCCTTCATTCGTTATTACGTCACGGCACCCGAGCAACCAGCCAAATGATTTTTGAATGGCAACGGGGAATCAAAATTATTATGACCATGCTGGGTTGTCAAAATATAAGTCAGCTCCAAAAAGAACCGTTCATTTTATCACCCCGGCTCATCAGCTACTTGAAGCAACGCCATTTAAAAATCAATTAATTTAAATTTTCAAAGTAAACTTCAACCGGATTATTATCCGGCCTTTTCTAATTTTAAGGGAGGTCCCAGTTTTAATGAAATCCAAGCAAGTCCTTGGTTCAATCCTATTAGCTTTATCCGCCAGCATCTGGGGCGGGATGTTCGTGGTGGTTAAATCAATTGTTAACCAGATCCCGCCAATCGAATTAGTGTGGCTCAGGTATCTGACCGCCATCGTTTGTTTACTCGGAATCGCTGCGATCACTAAAAGTCACTGGCGATTTAACTGGCACGACCTAAAAATTATTATCTTAATCGGGATCTTAGGCAACACCATTTCTTTGATTACCCAAGAAACCGGGACGTGGTTATCCAACGCTCAAACCGGAGCCGTAATCACCACCATTACTCCCACTTTCATGATTATTTTCGCGTGGCTACTGCTAAAAGAACGTTTAAACCGAGTTCGGCAGCTTTCGGTTGTGATCGCGACCCTGGGTGTAATTACGATCGTCGGGATTCATCTATCGGGAGCACATTTACTACTCGGGATTGCTTCCCTGCTGATCTCATCAATGTTCTGGGCCCTCGCTTCCGTAATGGTCAAAAAGTTATCCGGAAACTATACCGTACTTCAGCTCACCATCATTTCAATTACGGTGGCTTTGGTCTGCATTACCCCATGGATTATTTTCCACTGGGGAACTATTGAAAACGTCAATTTTGTAAACCTAAAAGTTATCTTTTGCATCCTGTACTTAGGTTGCGTTTCAACCGCTGCCGCCTACTTAATGTGGAACCGGGGACTCGAACTACTGGATGCTGACAGTTCAGGATTATTTTACTTAATCCAACCAATTGTCGGTGCGATCCTAGGCTGGTTACTGCTGGGTGAACAAATCTCGGTGGGTTTCTTAATCGGAACCTGCTTAATCATCGGCGGTGTTTTCATTTACATTCGGTTCGACCGGTAGTCAGCGGACCATAAACCGGAGTCCCTTCGGGAAGAAATTCTTAACCGTTCCTTGAACCACTTTGCCGAACGCAATTGGCTGGCCCTGACAAATTAATTGGTACCACCCTTTTGAAAGATCCGGGTCAGAGTTTAAAGTATCCCCGTGAACATATTTTTTCCACTGTTCAATTGAAATCGTCAACTGATGAGTAACTTGATCGGGACGTAACGCAAGTGCTAAAGCGTAGGCTGGAACCAAACGATGCTTCTTCAAAGTTCCTAAATGCAAACCGGGATTAACGACCCTTAGCCCTTTCAAGATTGGAATTTGGGGATTAAAAGCATAAAGTTGAGCGCCAAATTTAATTAAATGTTGTGGGTGAAAATGACTCAAATTTTGTCGGGCAAACTTCCGCCAGCGATCGACGTCATTGCGATTAACGTTACCCCGCTGGTTTTTGATTCGTGGCAAAGCGCCATTACCGGGTCGTTTCAATTCAGCGATGAAAT
>CAKQCC010000096.1 GCA_934216625.1 uncultured Lactobacillaceae bacterium | reverse complement strand
CTTATATCATTAATTAAATTATAATTTTGAAAGACATATCCTATATGTTCATTTCTATATTTATCGATTTTATTCATTTGATATTTATCAAATTTTATATCATCAAATTCTATTGTTCCAGTTGCTTTATCTAATCCACCTATAACATTTAATAAAGTAGTTTTACCACTTCCAGATTCACCTAAAAATGTTATTAAACCTATATTTGGTAATTCTAAATTAGTATCATTTATTACATGTATTTCATTACTTTTTCCTTTGTTATAATATTTATTTAAATGTTCAATTTTATAATGGTAATACTCCTGGACAAAACGTAATTGATTCTTTTCAAATCGATCAACCTGATGAAAATAATTCAAGTAATATAGGTACAACCATCAAAAATGAAGTTCAAAGTCATTCAGAAGATAGTCAACTACGGGGATATAAAATAGATGGTAATAATGTAACCAGTAATAACAACGGAAGTTTGCCACAAAATTATAACGGTTCAACCATCTACGTGCCGTTGATTAAACAGCAACCCGCTCCAAATCCAGCAAGCTCCGCCACCGAAACATTCACCTACAAAGACGGTTCGTCATCCATCAGCAACGCAGCAATCAGCGGATCAACCAATAGTTCATTTAACTACTCTGCTTCGGCACCGGCTGGCTATCAGATTTCCAGCGGACAATCAACCAACTACTCCGGGAATTACAGTAATAGTGATACCACTATTCAGGTCACTAAAATTTCACAGACTAGCCAGCCTAGTACGCCTAGTTCTGTTACTGATACGTTTATTTACCAAACTAAATTAAATAACGGATCATTATCCAACTTCAGCAGTGAAGCTTCGATGAATGGTTTACCCGGCAGTTCATTCAATTATTCTGCGTCCGCCCCGTCCGGTTACAGTTTGGTTAGCGGACAATCAAACGAAATCAGCGGAACGTACGGCAACGGCAATCAAAGCATTTATATTTCTGTGGTCGCAAGTTCAACTCCAGCAACTAACCAACCTAGTAATCTGGTTGCCAACGCTACTGATACGTTCATCTATGAAGATCAGGATCAAGCCGACAGTCAAGTGAGCTCAAGTTCGGTAACCGGTTCATCCGGCAGTTCATTTAATTATCCTGCTCAAGCCCCATCCGGATACCGTTTAGCAGCCGGACAAGCTAGTGAAATTAACGATACGTACAATAACACTTCATCCGTGATTTACGTTGTGCCGATTTCGTCAGCTAGCCAGAGTCCTAATCATCAGCCAAGTAGTCCTAATCAACCAGCTAATCTTGAACCAAAGCCAGCGCCATCAAGCACTCCAGCTTCACCTAGTCAACCGTTGCCAAACTTACCGAACCCAGTTCCACCAATGAATACAACTGGTGCTAACGTTCCTACATCACCATCTAGTAATGTGGATTCAGACAATTCCAGCGTTAGTGCTTCTAGCACCAGTAGTTCGGCTTCAAGTCAATCCAGCAGTGCTAGTCAAGTGAGTTCTAGCAGTTCATCTGAACCAATTAAGCCGAAATCCGCTAAATCAAACGCTAGTAAACATCGCAAAGTTCATACTAAACAAGTAAAGCGAAGCAAGCGGAACCGAAATTCAACCCGAAAAGTTCGGAAAGCTCGTCGGCAATCAGTTCGTCAGTCCCGCAAGATTAATCACAAGCGAATTGTGAAGCGTTCCGGAAAAAGTAAGTTTAAGCGAATTACCACTAAACATAAATCAAAACACAGTCGAAAAGCGACTCAAGTCACTAAACCAGGCCGAAATCGGCAGTTAGCTAAAATTGAGAAACCAAAGCAAGCCAAAACGTCACCGTGGTTAAAGACAGTCAGGAATGAATTAGCACGGCAACTAGGTTTGTACACCGTTTCTCCTAAGCAGCACCAAGCACTTGAAACCATTCTGAAACACCCTCGTCAATACACCGCTTTGATCAAAGGGATTTTCCAGAACGGTGGCGTGCAGATGCTAAACCGAAAATATCGGTTGATTAAGACTGCCAACGGTCGCTATGACGCGGTTCAAATCAATAGTCAGAATCCATTCAATGACGATGAGGCTCAGGGATTGAGCCGATCCGATTACGGCAATGATCGAACGAGCACTAACGACAATGCCTTTGGCCTCAGCAATTCCACGATTAGTCATCATCATGATCAGCTGGCCGGGCAGCAAGGTATCAATAGTTCAAATCCTGACAAACGGTACAGTAAACGGAATTTGAATCATCAGTTACCACAAACTGGTGAACCTAATCATTCAACCGGTTTGATTGGCACAATTTTAGCCGGTGCTGGTGCATTAATTGCTGAAATTGGCCACGCAATTGATTTTAAGAAGCGTAGTTAAGTTAAAAGAATTTAGATAATAAAAAAGCACCGATTTCTAATGGAAATCGATGTTTTTTGTTTATAAAAGACCATTTTAACTAATTTATTTTCGTGAAAGCTCAACCATTTGGCCGCCCGCTTTAAACGAAAGCTTAGCTTCATTTCGAGCCATCTTAATCACAGACTTACTGTGGCTGTGCTGGGCAATTTCAACCGTCGCCACGCGACCGGCAATGAAGCCACGTTTGTACTGACGATTCCGCTTCATGCTTTTACGAACGCTGTGGGTTCGGGTTGCGTAACTGTCGCGAACTCCGGTCTTGTAAGCTTTGGAGCGACGACTGTACTTCGTCAAATGCTTGATCTGAGCAATTTCAACCTTACGTTGCTGCTTTGTGTAAGCCTTGACAAAACTCTGGTAAGACTTGGAGTGATTTAATTTCTTTCGTAACTTCAAGTCTTGGGTTTCTAAACGACCGATCTTGCGATTTAAACCCTTCGTTTTGCGAGCTGACAAGTGCTTATGGTGATTTCGGTAATTTGACAACTCGATGATTTGCTTATAATCGCCGTTGATCGTTCGGGCTTCTCGAATGTCCTTCTTGGTCAGGTGATAAGGATTAGCCATGCTTTGACTAGTCCGAACGGCCCTGTGACTGGCGTTAACCTGACTAACGCCGCCACCAACGCTTAACAGCATTAAGGCTGAGGCGCTGACGGTCAAGAAACGACGTAATTTTTTATTCATAAAACAATCCCCATTTCATCAAAAACTGATTGATAAACTGTGGTCATTTTAACATCTTGGTTTTGAGGGCCGCAAATTTTCAAAACAAAAGGCCTTACCATTCATTCGTAAGGCTCTTTTAAACCATAAATTCAAATTAAGAATTTTTATTCATCATGAAACCTCGTCTTAAACAATGGGCTCAACGGTCGGTCGTCATGAATATGCTGAATCGCGTCAGCAATCAACGGCGCAACCGAAATTTGCTTAATGTTATCGGCCCCGTTCAGTTTCTTAGCCGGAATGTTGATCGTGTCGGACAACAGCATTTCCTGAATCGGTGACTGAGCAATCCGGTCAATTGCCGGTCCGGACAAGACACCGTGAGTAGCGCAGGCATATACCGAAGTGGCCCCTTCGTCTTTTAAGGCTTGAGCACCGAGTGTAATCGTGCCAGCGGTGTCGACAATGTCATCGACCATCAAGCAGCGCTTGCCTTTAACATCCCCGATCACGTTCATGATTTGGGCAACGTT
>CAKQCC010000095.1 GCA_934216625.1 uncultured Lactobacillaceae bacterium | reverse complement strand
AAACCGACCCGCCGTTTTTGACCACCGGAAAGGGTACCGACTTTCTGATTCAAATCTTTAATCTTAAGCTGGGTTAAAATGGTTTTAACCCGGTTTTCAGCGGTCCAGGCGTTTTCTTGATTCATTTTAGTGGTTATTTTTTCGTATTGTTGCTGAACCTTAGGAACCATCGGGTGCTTGGAATAGCGGTCTAAAATTTGTTCATAACGGCGAATGGTGTTAAAGACGGTTTGCTGACCGGCAAAAACGGCGTCCAAGATTCTTAAATGGTCGTTCAAAACCGGATGCTGCTTTAAATAACCAATCGTGTAAGAATTAGGGGTCATGATCTGTCCGGTTGAATCATGATCGAGGCCGGAAATCGTGTTTAGAAGTGAACTTTTACCGCTTCCGTTGACCCCGATTAACCCGATCCGGTCGTGTTCATTGATGATGAAACTAACGTCATTAAACAGTGTTTTTTCACCATAAGTTTTAGTTAAGTGTTCAGCCCGTAATGTTTGCATTGATTTAATCACACTTTCGTTCTTGCAGTAATTGATGGGCAGCACGGATTAAATCCGCTTGACGATTGGGTAATTTAAGTGACACCACTAGTTTTTCAAGCTGATTAATAATTTTACCAAGTTTAGGCCCTGGCTCAACAATTCGTTGATCAATCAAAATTCGGCCGTTAATTCGAAGCTCATTTTTCTTCCGGATCGGGATTTTTTCGAATTGACGTTTCAGATCCAGCCATTTTCGACCGAAGCCCAGAAAGTCCGCAATGTGATTGGCGTCAGCTAGACGCTTTAATCCGGTTCGGTAAAGGTCCATTGGTTGCAGACGACCCTTTGCCATTTGATTTAACGTTGCACAAGTAATTTGACAATCTCTGATTACCTGGTCAGAAGATTTCCATTTTCTCAAGAACGAATTAATTTGTGAACGATTGAAGCCAAATTGGTAGCAAACTAAACTCCAGACTTGGTTTTCGTTGGATAATTTTAGCTGATCAATTGAATCAATCCGTTGTAACGCAAGCTTGTGACTCGCAAAATCAGGAACGTAACGGTAAAGGTTAGTTGAAATCATTTGGCTTAGTCCAGCTTTCGGATTAAGCCCCATCATCATTTTGATAAATTCGGTATGGATTCGCTCTACCGCGATTTTAGTTAGCAAAAAACTGTATTTCTTAATTGCGGCTAGCGTCCGAGGTTCAATCGTGAAATTAAGTTTACTGGCGAACCTCACCGCCCGCATCATCCTTAAAGCATCTTCATGAAAGCGACGGTCGGGATTGCCAACCGCCCTGATTACTTTCCGGCGAATGTCACCTAACCCGTCAAATAAATCGGTAACTTCACCGTTTTCGCGCATTGCTAGAGCGTTGATCGTGAAGTCACGTCGCTTTAAATCTTCGGGAAGTGAGCGAACGAATTTAACGTGATCGGGACGCCGGTAATCCTGATATCCCGACTCGGTTCGGAAAGTGGTGATTTCGTAGCCGATTCCGTGATTAATCACCATTACGGTTCCGTGTTTAATTCCGGTGTCGACCGTGTGTGAAAACAAGCGCTTAATTTCTTGGGGGTAGGCACTGGAAGCAATGTCAACGTCATGGATGTGAACCCCAATGATGGTGTCACGAACACTGCCACCCACAAAATAAGCCTGATAACCGGCCTTTTCGATTCGTTGCATTACCGGTCTGGCTTTTTTAAATTCAATCGGTAAATTATTTAACCTCATTAAAACATCTCACTGATTTTATTTTAACAGCAATTTCGTTGATTGTCCCCGAATTACTTAATTTTCGTTCAGCAGCCGAAGAATCTCGTAATCATTAGGAACTAATTTAACGTATTCTTTAAGCAATTTTCGCGATTCTTTGAAATGACCGATTTCTCGGTAAAATAGTCCAGCTTCCCTCAGGAAATCAGGATCGTCGGCAAAATAGGCTTCTGCGTGGTGGTAATAACCACTGGCGTTTTGCTGATCATCCATCCGTCGGTATGAAGTCGCCAAATTCCACAATAATTGCGGATCTAGATCGTCATTTTGGACGTAGGGTTTTAAAAATCTTGTATTTTGGTGATCACGATGAACTTGCACTAGAAAGCTTGAATACTTAACCGCCAAAGTTAGATTTTCCGGATCAATCTGGTGACCTTTATAATAATATTTAGCGGCTAATTTAGCCTGATCGGCTTTCATTGCGGCGTTTCCGGCCTTTAACCACAGCTTTTCGTCAAATTGGTCAACCCGTAAACCCGCTTGATAGATCTTTAGGGCCCGCCTGATCCGGTGTAAGTGCATCAAAGTGTCTCCCCAGTAGGGATAAAGCGTTGCGTATTGATCATCACTTTGGTGTAGTTGCTTAAAACGTTTCGCGGCTTGCTGATAACGATGAAGCTGTAAATCAGTAAATGCCGTTTCAAATTGGGTATCCGGTGAGGAATGCTGAACGTCAATTTGCTTCAGGTAGCCGATGGCGTGGTCAAAACGACCGTCGTTAGCGTAAGCAACCCCGATTCTTTCGACTAGATTAACTTCCGAATATTCAAGAATTCCCTTTTTAATTAAGTGTAGATATAACGGGATGGCCCGGTCGTATCGACGCATCGTGAAATCCAGTTCCGCTAACGCAAACATGATTACGTTTTCGTGGGGTGCCAGCCGCCTAGCTTTTAATAATTTTTGCCGACTGACTTCTAGCAGGCCCTGAGTTTGATAGAGGTCGGCAGCCACCATCAACGACTGAACGTAATCTGGTGAACTTGGTTTAATCTGACTTAGATAATTAAGGGCCCGGTTATCTTGACCATCGTCAATCGCAATTTCGGCCAGATTACTTTTGAGTTCGTCCTCGTTCGGGTATTTATGAAGGAGCCGTTGGTAAATCTGTTTAGCCTGAACCGAAAAACCAACCGAATATAACTGAGCCGCTAAAGCGTACAAATCATCATCGTTATCATGCTTTAAAGCTAATTGATAATTAGCTTTAAAACCCGGTAGCTTTTGGTGATGGAGTGCTAATAAAGCTTTTTGGGAATAATTCATTAAATCGCCCTTTTCATTTTCGTCGTCGACTGATTAGTTTAACGGGAGTCCCCATGAAATTAAAATGCTCCCGAATCTGGTTTTTGAGGTACCTTGCGTAAGAAAAATGCATTAGGTGCGGATCATTGACGAAACAGATGAACGTTGGCGGGGCTACCGAAACTTGAGTTGTGTAGTAAATGCGTAACCGACGGCCCTTAATTGAAGGAGTCGGGGTCAGTGAAACGGCAGCCATCATTACGTCGTTTAAGGTTGAAGATTTAATTCGTAATTCGTGGTTACAATTGACCGTCTTGATTAGATTGATTAACTGACCAAGATGCATTTTAGTTTTAGCCGAAACGAAAATCACCGGCGCGTAGCTCAGATATTTGAATTCGGTGTAAAAAGCGACCCGAAAATCGTGCTGACTCTGGTTATTTTTGTTTTTAAACGCGTCCCATTTATTAACGGCTATTACAATTCCCTTTCCGGCTTGGTGCGCGTATCCGGCAATTTTTTTATCCTGTTCCCGGATTCCTTCGACCGCGTCCAGAACCACTACCACTACGTTACTGTTATCAATGGCCTTCATTGCACGCATTACGCTGTATTTTTCCTGTC
>CAKQCC010000094.1 GCA_934216625.1 uncultured Lactobacillaceae bacterium | reverse complement strand
ACGTGTTAAGACTAGTGCTAAAGCTAATCTGCGGAACACTGCTCAGCGAAGCGCTGCCAAGACCGCAATTAAGAAATTCTTAAAAGCCCACAAAGCTGGTGCTAAAAACGTTAACGATACTTTCAAAAACGCCATTAGTGCAATCGACCGTGCTAAATCTAAGGGCTTAATTAAAACCAACAAAGCTAAGCGGCAAAAGTCTCACTTAGCAAAAATGTTTAATAAGTAAATCAATTTATTAAAGATAATTGCAATGATCGAATTAATTTCTTAATTAATTCGGTCATTTTTTTTAGCAGCTAACTTGATCATCAACATTTCGAACAAAAGTTCTGGTGATTGGTTAGTTGATTTCATTTTAATTTCGGTTTTCACTAAATTAAGATAATCGTTAATTAACTGACCCAAAGTAAAATAACGAATCGTCATCAAAGCTAACTTAACTCGGTAAGGATGAACCCGTAAAATTTGTGCGAGGCTTCCCTGGCTGTAACCTTGCCGACTGAGGATCATTGCTTGCAGTAACAAGCGAAACTGACTAACCAGAATCGCGTTAATCTGAAGCGGTTCTTGCCCCATTTGGATCAGCTGCCGGTTTAGATCGACCGCCTTAGTTACTTGACCCTTCAGCACGTCACGAACTAAGTCAAAAACGTTTTGATTTAGTGATTTCGTAATTAGCGAATCAATCGCTGCTCGGGTAATTTGTTTTGATTGCCGACAGTAGAGCAGTAATTTAGGTAGTTCACTCATCACCACCGATAGCTGCCCCCCGGTTCTCTGAATCAGCAAATTTAAATTATCCCGAGTGATTGAGAAACGATGTCGATTGATGACTTGCTGAACGTAGCTTTTAACTTGAAATTCAGTTAACCGGCTTAAATCAATTAATCGAGCTGATTGATAAAGCTGGCGAGTAATTTTCTTTCGTCGATCAAGTTTCGGGTAAGGGGCTAAAATCACTAAAATAGTTGACGACAACGGTCGTTTTAAATAATTAACGAACTGTTTTAAGCGGCGCTGGCCTTGAGAATTATTTTGGCTAGAACGAGCTGAATAATTTCCGGTCAAAAAGAGCGGATTTTCAACGAAAATTAACCGCCACTTCCCTAAAAACGGTGCAGAAGTCGCGTCATTCAACACCGTTCCTAAACCCGTTTGGTTTAAATCGTAGCGAGCCAAATTCATGGTCCGTTCGTTCGACGGGATTAAAGCCGTAAACCTCCGCTGAATTAAACGGGATAAATATTCTTGGTGCCCCAGAATTAAATAAACTGACGCCACTTGACCGTTGCGAAGTGATTTAAATAGATTTTGAATTGTCATTAGTAATTCCCCCGGTCTAAGACCCAGTGCCCAGTTGAACGATGGTAATAATAAACAATCATCCCGTTTTTCTGGGTGTTAAAAATATGAATGTGCCGCCGTTTCACCCGACGAACCACTTCGGGATCCGGATGGTGATAACGATTGTGGCGGCCAGCCGAAATGATCGCAAATTGGGGTTTAATCTGATCCAGAAATTGAGGAGAAGAAGCGGTTTTGCTGCCGTGATGACCTAATTTCAAAACGTTAACCCTCAAATTAGGGTAATGATGAATCACGTCTAGTTCACCGGGTGCGTCAAGATCACCAGTGAATAACCAATTCTGGTCGCCCATTCTACCAAATAAAACCATCGAATCGGCGTTAGTCCCCATGCCGGGCGTAAACGGGTGCAGAACTTTCAATGGCGAATCAGGCACTGACATCCCGTTTTTAACCTGGATTAACTGAGTTCGACCCAAATAAGGCCGAATCCTGGCCATAAAACGCTGGTTCCGGTTCATTCCCAGCGGAATCAGTAAGCGCCGAACCCGCATTTTTTGCAAAAAAGCCGGCAGATCACCGCAGTGGTCAGCATCCTGATGACTGATGCACAAATTGTCAACCGTGCTAATTCCGACACTGTTAAGATAATTAATCGAAGTTCGAAGCGACTGATAATTCGGTGATGATTTTGAAGCATTGCCGAAATTAAGCTTGCCACCCGTGTCAATGATCGTTACCGAGCGGTTAAACGGTTCCCGAACCAGGAAACTGTCACCTTGCCCAACGTCAAAATAAGCCACTTCACCGTTAACGGGAAAATGGATTAGCAAAAAGGCGACGACGTAAATTCCGGTGATCAGCAACATCCATCTAATTTTAGGTCGATCGATTAATTTCAAGGTCAGCAAAAAAGCGACCAGAACGAAAACAAAATTGGGCTTGCCAAAATCAACGTTACCCGGTAAATCACTAATCAAATTAACGATTACGTCAAAATAATAAATAAAGCCGGAAGCTAACTGCCCAATTAATCCGCAAAAATGATCGCCAATTGAACCCAGAATCACCACCGGGAAAACTAAAATTGAAAACAACGGTAAAATCAACAAATTAGCCGCGATCGTCAAGAAATGCCAGCTGTAAATGTTATAAATGATGAACGGAAAACTAACCAAGTTCATAAAAATTGTCTGTTTCCAAAACGAATATTGATTAGTGTAAATTAAAGCAAACGACAGAACGTAACTTAGTTGACTCCCGAATTGAACTAACGACTCCGGTGCCAAAATCAAATTAAAAATTAAGGCTAAGCTCCAAACGTCTAAAGCTGAACGCCGGTGGTGCAGGCAACGACCCATCATTCCAATTTCAACCATTAAGACCGATCTCAGTAACCCGACCGAAGCGCCAGCAAAGATATAATAAATCGGCAGGATTAGCATAATGATTAGCCGGTAATGTTCCCGCTTAACCCGCAGGTACACCAAAACAAACTCCAGTAAGCTAATCAAATAGTAAACGTGAAAACCAGAGATGCTAAATAAATGAATGAGGCCCAACTGCTTAATTCCACTTAGCTCGGGACTCATTTCTTGGTTAGTTTCCCCTAAAATTAAACTTAACGTATAAGTCTTAAGGTAATGCGGAAGGTGCTGGGCCCGAATCAACAATTGATACCGAAAATCATGGATCCAATCGGTCAAACGCCAATTTGCGGCAGAAACTGACTGAATCTGGTTAATTTTCAATGAATTAGTAATTTTCTGGCTTCGGTAATAGCGATCAGCATTGAACTGATTAAAATTAGTCGGTTGAGAATTTGGGCTAGCGTCAGCATTAAGCTGCCAATCGGTAGTTCGATTAATCTTTTTCAAAGCCCCTAGCTGATTTTGAGATTTAATGAAGCCATACAGTAAAACCGACTCGTGCTTCTGGGGTAAGTAGCCCTTTCCGCTAACCTGGTTACCGTTGACGTTAACTTCATCAGGCTGAACCCGAACTAAATAATGTTGATTTTGGGTGGTCGGCAGCGTTTGATGCTTTAGCTGAACTAAATTCAAACTAAAGATTAAGGCAATTCCGATTGCGAACAATAAATTAATCCAAAATAAATGTTTAATTTTTAATGAATAAATCCGAGCTAACCAGATCAACGTTAGTGATCCGCCCAGCCACGGATTAATAAAAAAGGCAACCGAAAGTAAAACCATCAGTAGTGCCGAAAAGAAAAATAAACCGTTTTTAATTATTATTTAGATAAATAAGTTTGAAAGGGAATTTGATTAATCGTTTGCTGAGTTAAGGTAATCTGTTTTAAACGAATGTGCTTTAAGCGAATTAAATGCTTAGCGTAAGGACTATTG
>CAKQCC010000093.1 GCA_934216625.1 uncultured Lactobacillaceae bacterium | reverse complement strand
TCAGACGATCATGCTTGAGATTTATCCAGTCAAGCAACGCGGGGCCGCGATGGGGTTAGCCGGCCTAGTAATTGGCCTGTCGCCCGCGGTAGGCCCAGTACTGTCGGGATGGATCGTCGATCACGCTAGCTGGCGTGACTTGTTCGGGATGAACATCATTCCGATGGCCTTGGTTTTTCTTTTGGGCTTAAAATACTTGAAGCCGGTCTTGTCAAATCGCCGTTCACCGCTTGATTACTGGTCAGTGGTTTGGTCCTGCATTGGCTTTGGCCTCCTGCTCTACGGCTTTTCGTCAGTCGGCCAAGACGGCTGGGGCAGTAAGACCGTTTTGCTGAGCTTGATCATCGGCTTAATTTTTGTCGGTGTTTTCATTAAACGAGAATTATCAATTGACGATCCGCTGGTTGATTTACACGTCTTTACTTATTTTAAATTTAATCTAGGTACCGTTATCGGTTCACTAACGATGATGAGCATGGTCGGTTTTGAAATGATTTTACCCTTGTATTTGCAGACCATGCATGGCGACAGCGCTTTTCGATCGGGATTAACGCTTTTGCCAGGGGCCCTTTGCATCGGGGCAATTTCACCGGTCGCCGGAAGGATTTTTGATCGATTCGGGGCCCGGAATTTATCAATCAGCGGCTTCATTTTTCTGACGATCGGTACGGTTCCGTTTGTTTTCATTACCCAGCACACTTCGACTCTGTACATTATCGTCATTTACGCAATTCGTTCGGTTGGAATCGCGACGACGCTGATGACCGTCACGACTTATTCGATGAACTCACTACCGAACCGTTATATTAACCACGGAACCAGTGCAACCAACACGGCCAAACAGATTGGCAGTTCGATCGCGACCGCCATTTTGACTTCCGTCTTGTCGAACGTGACCACGAACGCTAAACCGGTTCATCACACGTTAGCCGTCGATCCGCTGATTTATAAAGATCGAATGATTCACGCGGCATTAAGCGGTTTTCACGCGGCGTTTATTGTCGCAATTATTTTTGGAATTTTAGGTTTCAGCACGGCACTACTAATTAAACGAAATGATTTAGGAACGACCAAATCCGTTGGGAAGGAGGCTGCCAAATGATTATTGTGGCTCTAATAATAATTGCGGTTCTTTTCTTCTTGACGTGGAATCTGATCGCTAACCCTCGGTTGCATTTACTGCTGTCTTCTCTGGTTACGGTACTGCTCGTGATCACGATTTGCTTAGCGGTCGCCAATTTTAAGTATCATTACGGGATGCAGCCGGTTCGTCACCGGACGGAGACCCGAATTGCAGCTTTGATGCCTGATCGTCGGCTGCCTTTGATCGTTGATAATCAGCTTGGCAGTGATCATCAGCACCAGGTTTTGGTTTACCGAAGACGATCGAATCATCAAATTGAGCATTCGCAGCTGAAGTCAAGCGTGCATAACCGGATCGTTATGTCGAACCGAATTAAACGTGCTCGAGTGGTGTCAACCAATACTAAATTGAAGAATTGCCGCCCGGCCAGTCGCTTCTGGTTTGGGATTGCTCAAAAACCGGTCGACGTCAAGACCGAAAACGTTTTTTACCTGCCGAAGTCTTGGAAATTGCTTTCCGCTAAACAGATGAAGGTTGTTAAACAGATTATTATCAATCGCACTAAACAGCAGCTTCATTCTAAAGCGGTTCAGGCTCAGGCTAAGCAGCAGCTTAACGCGGTTGTTCAGGCTCGTTTGTCGAAAGCACTTCAGCAACATCCGCATTTAAATTCGCACGAGAAACGACGGTTGATTAGTCATTTAGTTCGTCGGTTTAAAGCTCAAGCTAAGCAGCAGATGATCGTTAAAATTTTACCGTCTGCCGTTCGAACCGCTAAATCGAACGTTAATTGACAAATGATTATTAAGTGTTTAAACTTAATTTAAATGATTATGAAGCAGTGAAGTATCAATTTAATTGAAATCAGCGACTTAACGGTAGATGTGAGTTAAGCAATTGAATTGAGAAGTTACGGCTGTGGAATCATTGCGATTTGAAATCGCCGGATCATTTCGTTAAAGATGATTAGAGTGATCGCTTTAGCGATAATCCGGGTGGTAACGCGGAAATTAATTCGTCCCCTCACAGGTTTTTAACCTGTGGGGGATTTTTTGATACCAGGAGGTCTTTAGATTGGACATTATTGATGATTTGAAATGGCGTGGCGCCATTAATCAGGAAACGGATCCCGAGGGATTAAAGAAACTGCTGTCTCACAAGCAGATTGGTTTATACGTCGGCATTGACCCGACTGGTGACAGTATGCACGTCGGCCATTTGATTCCGTTCATGATTCTGAAGCGCTTTCAGCGGGCCGGTTTTCACCCGGTAATCTTAATTGGTGGTTTTACCGGGGCCATTGGTGACCCGAGCGGTAAAAAATCAGAACGAGTTTTGCAGACTAAGGCGCAGGTTAGGCATAACGAGAAGTGCTTGACCGCCCAAGCCAAAAAGCTATTTGACCGGGACGGCGGCGTCACGATTGTAAATAACTATGATTGGTTGTCGAAATTTCGTTTAGAGGATTTTCTGCGGGACTTCGGCAAGTTGTTTAATATGAATGACATGTTAAGCAAGGAAATTATTAAGACTCGTTTAAAGGCCGGCATTTCTTATACCGAATTTACTTACCAGATTTTGCAATCAATTGATTTCTTGCATTTGTACCAGAAACACGGCGTTCAGCTTGAAGTCGGTGGCTCTGACCAGTGGGGCAACATTACCGACGGAATTAATCTGATTCACCGGATTGAAGGCCCCAAGGCTCAGGCTTATGGCTTAACGATCCCGCTGATGACAAAAGCTGACGGGACTAAGTTTGGTAAAACTGCCGGCGGTGCGGTTTGGCTTAACCCGAAGAAGACCACTCCGTACGAATTTTACCAGTTCTGGTTTAACACGAGTGATGATGACGTAATTAAATACTTGAAGTACTTTACGTTCTTCAGCCATGACGAAATTAATCGATTGGCTGAGGCAACTAGAAAAGCACCGCAGAAGCGGTTGGCCCAAAAGAAGCTAGCTGAATCGGTTACCGAATTTGTCCATGGTAAAAAGGGCCTAAAGCAAGCTCAAAACATTACGCACGCTTTCTTTGGCGGTAATATTAAGGACTTAACGATTGACGAAGCTAAGCAAGCTTTTCACGGGATGCCGAGTGTTCAGACTAGCGCGAATCCACAGAACATTGTCCTGTGGTTGACTGATGAGACCGGTATTGAGCCGTCACGTCGACAGGCTCGTGAAGATGTTAAAAACGGTGCCGTTCATATTAACGGTAATAAGGTTACTGACCTTAACGCTAAAGTCGATCCTAAGTCGGCATTCGATGGTCAATTCGTGGTGGTTCGAAAAGGTAAAAAGCATTATTACTTAGCTGAAGTTAAATAATTGAATGTTTACTTGAAGGGAATTACTAAAAATTTCCTTTTTCTTTTGCCCAAATCTTTAACGAAAAAATTGGCAAGAATTCCCCTGGCTTTAATCAGGGGATGAATCACCTCGCATTCTTCCACATGGCAACCCACGGAAGTAAAACGGCTTGGTTATCCTATCTGGCGACCTGGTTATCTGGGGTAACAGACGTATCCAAATTAGTTGCAGCTGATCAGATCCGCTAGGATCTGGTACCTGCATGCCCTTGACTTTAGTCAGGGGTGGTT
>CAKQCC010000092.1 GCA_934216625.1 uncultured Lactobacillaceae bacterium | reverse complement strand
AATAACCACTAAAATGAATCAAGAAAACGCCTGGACCGCTGAAAACCGGGTTAAAACCATTTTAACCCAGCTTAAGGTTAAAGATTTGAATCAGAAAGTCGGTACCCTTTCCGGTGGTCAAAAACGGCGGGTCGGTTTAGCACAGGTTTTAATTCAATCACCAGACCTATTATTACTTGATGAACCGACTAATCACCTTGATTTTGGCTCGGTTGACTGGCTGCAGGATTATCTAGCAAAATATCACGGGGCTTTGGTCGTAATCACTCATGATCGCTATTTCTTGGATCAGGTTGCTAATCAGATCTGGGAGCTTTCCTTTGGCCAGATTTATCATTATCAGGGTAATTATCAAACTTACGTTACTAAAAAACACCGGCGAGTTCATCAGGCAATTCTAGGGGAGCATAAAGAACAAAAAAAGTACAAGAAAGAACTGGCCTGGATGCACCACGGCGTTAAGGCTCGTGGCACTCGGCAGCAATTTAAGATCGACCAGTTTAACGAAACTAAGCAGCAGGTCAATCAATTAAAATTGCATCACAAGGTTGACATTTCACTTGGTCAGCAGCGGTTAGGCAAAAAAGTGATTCAACTAAAGCACGCTAATTTAAGCCTTGGCAGTCATCGGATCTTACGTGACTTCAGCTTGTTGATTCAAGGCGGTCAGCGAATCGGGATCAGTGGTCGAAACGGTGCCGGGAAGACCAGTTTCCTAAACGTGATTGCTAAAAAAACGCCGCTCGATTCCGGAACGTTGTCGGTTGGTTCAACCGTTAAATTCGGTTATTACACTCAACAAACGGAACCGATCCCGGGAAACCAGCGAATTATCAATTACCTAACGTCGATCGGAAACGGTGTAACCGATAACGAAGGGAATCAGATCAGTGTAACCCAGTTATTGGAACAATTTCTCTTCCCGCGGTTCATGCACGGGACTTTAATTCGAAAGCTTTCTGGTGGTGAAAAACGGCGCTTATATTTATTAAAGATCCTGATGCAGAAGCCAAACGTCCTTTTACTTGATGAACCGACTAATGATTTAGACATCAGTACTTTAACGGTCCTTGAAAATTATATCCACCATTTTTCCGGAACCGTAATTACCGTTTCACACGATCGGTACTTTTTGGATCAGGTTGCTGATCGTTTATTGATTTTTGATGGTGACGGTCGAATCGAAAAGCACGTGGGTAAATTTACCGATGTTTTGGCCCACAGGAAACGTCAGCGAAACAAGTCCAGTCATCAACATCGCTCGCGGCCTAAACAATCCAGTCATGACCAGAAAAAGCCGAAAAAAGCGAAATTAACCTATGCTCAAGAATTGAAGTACCAGAAATTAGGCCCGGAAATTGACCGATTAGGGAAGCAGAAGGCTAATTTGGAAAAATTAATGACTAAAAATGGCAATAATTATGATAAATTAGCTAAGTTACAAGCTAAAGTTAACCGAGTCAGTCATCAATCAGATCGTAAAATGAACGAATGGTTAAAGTTAGGCGAAATTAAGGATAATCAATAAGGAGTTTTTTATGTCAGGCGAAGTTAATCCAAATGAAGAGCAGTATTTACGACTCGCGAGTTACGTTTTACACCATGGTCATCGAAAAAAGGATCGAACCGGGACGGGAACCATCAGCGTTTTTGGTTATCAAATGCGTTTCAACCTAAGTCAGGGGTTCCCGCTTTTGACGACCAAAAGTGTTCCGTTTCGGTTAATTAAGAGTGAATTACTGTGGTTTTTACGTGGCGACACTAACGTTCGTTTCTTACTTCAACACCGAAATCACATTTGGGATGAATGGGCCTTTGAAAAATGGGTTAACTCTGATGAATATCATGGCCCTGATATGACTGATTTTGGCCACCGACGTTTAAAAGATAAACGTTTCAACCAGATTTACCGAAAAGAAATGCATCATTTCTGCAATTTGGTCCTGACCGATGATGATTTTGCCCAGAAGTACGGCAACCTTGGTCAAATTTACGGGGCACAGTGGCGACACTGGCGGACGTCTACCGGCCACGAAATTGATCAGTTAAAATGGGTGATTAATAAAATTAAACGAACCCCGTTTTCAAGACGATTGATTGTGTCGGCTTGGAATCCTGAAGACGTTCCCAGTATGGCGTTGCCGCCTTGTCACACACTTTTTCAGTTTTACGTCAACCAGGGGAAATTAAGTTGCCAGCTTTACCAGCGAAGCGGTGACATTTTTCTGGGGGTTCCGTTCAACATTGCCAGTTACGCATTATTGACTTCATTGATTGCAAAAGAAGTTGGCTTGAAACCCGGGACCTTTGTTCATACATTGGGGGATGCCCACATTTATTTGAACCATATTCAGCAGGTTAAAACCCAGCTAAGTCGTCAGCCTAAACCGGCACCTAAATTATGGCTAAATCCCGATAAGTCAAGTATCTTTAACTACGGAATGGATGACATTAAAGTGATTAATTATCACCACGCACCGAGGATTAAAGCACCGGTTGCGGTTTAAAAAGGAGTTCTTAATTATGTTAGCTTATGTTTGGGCCCAGGATCAGAATGGGATCATCGGCCAGAACGGGAAATTGCCTTGGCACCTGCCGGCCGACATGCATCATTTTCAAAAATTAACAACCCATCATTTAATTTTGGCCGGGCGAAAAACTTTCTTGAGTTTTGGTCGGCCATTGCCACACCGCAAAAATATGGTTTTGACGCGTCGCCCCGCCAGTGATTTCCCGAAAGAAGTTACCGTTTTTAATAATCCTGATGAATTTATGAAGTTCGCTGAAGCCCGTCCCCAAACGTTAATTTTAATTGTGGGCGGTGCCCAAATTTTTAAAATTTTTGCTTCAAAAGTCGATCGCTTATATCGAACGGTGATTAACGGGAATTTCGATGGCGACACTAAAATGCCGTCAATCAATTATCATAAGTTCAAACGGGTTAGTCAATCCCTACATTCAGCTGATTCCCACAATCACTGGGCTTACCGTTTTGAAAGCTACGTTCGAATTCGTCAAGGAGATTAAGAATGCCACGCGAGAGCTTTTATCATTACTTAATGACGAGGCGGAATTTAAAAAGTGTTGATCCAGTCGCCAATTTTGCTAACAATGCTTTTTACGATGAATCGTTTCCAAAGCAATCGAAAAATTTTAACCGAGTTTCTAAATATTTAGAAGAGAACGGCAGTTATTTGCCGACGATGGTCATTTTTGACAAAGCTTGGCGACAATATCTAGACAATTTTCATTAGAAAGCTTGCAGTTATGTCAGTTAATATTCAATGGTTTCCTGGTCATATGGCCAAAGCCTTACGTCAATTTAAGCAAAATCTTCATTCGGTCGACATTATTTTTGAATTAGTCGATGCTCGTTGTCCCCAAAGCTCAATTAATCCGGAAATTAAAAAAATTGGCGCAAACAAACCACACTTATTGATTATGACCAAGGCCGATTTAGCTAATCCACAATTAACGACTCGATGGTTACACTTTTTCCGCCACCACGGTTATTACGCAATCGCAATTAACGGCCGTGAGAAAGTTCATCCCCATAAATTAGCCCAATTATCTCGCCAAATTCTGAAACCAAAATTAATTCATCAACATCAACGGGGGGTTCTGAATCATCCCGTCCGAGCCGTGTGTGTTGGGGTTCCTAACGTTGGCAAGTCGACTTTGCTAAATCAGTTGGTTAAGCGTAGGGCTGCCCAAGTCGGCAACCAGCCCGGTGTTACTAAGGGACCGCAATGGCTTCGATC
>CAKQCC010000091.1 GCA_934216625.1 uncultured Lactobacillaceae bacterium | reverse complement strand
CCGCTAAATTCAACGAATTCTTTTTATTTCAGATGCGTTTGCAGATCATGAAAAAAATTGAAGATCAACATCGGGGAGTTCAAATTCATTATCGAGCTGATTTAATTCATCGATTGATTAAGTCACTGCCTTATCAGCTGACCGCCGCTCAACGGAAAGTAATTGGCGAAATTGATTATGATCTGTCACGCCCCGTTCAAATGAATCGTTTACTTCAGGGGGATGTTGGCAGCGGCAAAACGATTGTGGCGGCAATCGCAATTTACGCGACCATTACGGCCGGCTATCAAGCAGCACTAATGGCGCCAACCGAAATTTTGGCTAAACAGCACGCTAACAATTTCTTTAGGATTTTTAGTAAGCTCGGGATTAACGTGGCGTTGCTAACCGGTAGCACGAAACTTTCGGCCAGAAAAGAGTTACTACCGAGGTTAGCGGATGGTCAAATTAATCTGATCATTGGCACTCACGCTTTAATTCAACCCAAGGTTAAATATTACCATTTGGGGCTAGTGGTAATTGATGAGCAACACCGGTTTGGGGTCAATCAGCGTCGAGCGCTTCGGAAGAAAGGTCGGAATCCGAACGTGCTTGCGATGACCGCTACCCCGATTCCACGAACTTTAGCGTTGACGGCTTACGGTGATATGGACGTTTCAATTATCGATCAATTACCGGCAGGTCGGAAACAGATCGTTACGAAATGGTATCAGCGTCAGCAATTTCCGCAGGTTATGAGTAATATCCGCCGTTTCCTTTCAACTGGACAGCAAATTTACGTAGTGGCACCATTAATTCAGCCTTCTTCAACGTCACAGTTAACGGCCGCAACCGATCTTTACCGGGTGATAAGCCATTATTTGGCCCCTCATTACAAAGTGGAGTTGTTGGATGGCCAAATGTCAGACGAAAAGAAAAATCAAATTATGACGGATTTTCAGCGACAAAAATTCCAGGTCCTGGTTTCGACAACGGTGATTGAAGTTGGTGTTGACGTGGCAAACGCTAATTTAATGGTGATCTTTGATGCTGATCATTTTGGCTTGTCCCAGCTTCACCAGCTTAGGGGCCGGGTCGGTCGTAGTAAGCGTCAAGCATATTGCTTCTTGATTGCTAACCCGAAAGGCCGAAACGGGAAGCAGAGAATGAAGATTATGACCGAAACCAACAACGGTTTTTTGATTTCACAACGGGACTTAGAACTACGCGGCCCTGGCAACGTTTTGGGTAAAGTTCAGTCGGGGATTCCCCAATTTAAGATCGGGGACCCGATTAAGGACGAAGTAATTCTTAGCTGTGCCCAGCACCAAGCAATTCGGGTGGTTGATGAACCTAAGTGGCGGCATCAATCAGCTAATTTGAATTTGGTTCGCCGCTTGCGTTTTAACCAGACTTCGGTTTTGGATTAAGGAGGAATTGAAATGAAAATTGCGGTCGACGCGATGGGTGGTGATTACGCACCCCGTGAAATTGTTAAAGGAATTGAACTAGCTCGCGATCGTTATTCAGACGTTAATTTTCAACTTTACGGAAAAATTGATCAATTAAAACCATTAATTAAAAATCCGGCTCGCCTAAAATTAATTCAGGCTGACCAGGTGATTAAAATGGGTGACGTTCCGGTTCGTTCCGTTTTAACTAAACGGCATTCAAGTCTAGATTTAGCAGCTCGGGCGGTTAAGCAACACCGTGCGGACGCGTTTCTGTCGGCTGGTAATTCTGGCGCAATTTTGGCAGCCGGTCTGTTTATCGTAGGTCGAATCAAGGGAATTGATCGACCGGGATTTGCGACGACACTTCCCGTTATTCATGGCCATCACGATCGCTTTTTAATGCTGGACGTTGGCGCCAATGCTGAATCAAAGCCGTTAAATCTTTATCAATACGCGTTTCTTGGTAAATATTATGCGCAAAAGGTTCTTAAAATTAACAATCCGCGGGTCGGCTTGATGAACAACGGAACCGAGGCTGATAAAGGTGACCGTTTACATCAAACTGACCACCGGTTGTTGTCAAAACGCGATGATTTAAATTTTGTCGGCAACGTTGAGTCACGTGAATTATTGAACGGGGTTGCTGACGTGGTGGTTTGCGACGGTTTTTCCGGAAATGCCGTTTTGAAGAGCATGGAAGGAACCGCGTTGTCAATGCTGAAGTTGATTAAACACCGAATTTTGAACGACGGGGTTAAAGCTAAGTTAGGGGCTCTTTTGTTAAAATCGACGTTTAAGCGAATTGGCCGGAAATTGGACTATTCTAAATACGGAGGAGCCGTCTTAATGGGTGTTAAAGCACCGTTCGTTAAGATGCACGGAAATAGTAAGGCCATGACCGTGAGAAATACGGTTGGCCAAATCAGGACGATGGTTAAATCCAAGACGATCGATAACGTAGTTAATTACTTTGATAGTCACGCGACCGAAATGACGGCGATTAAACGTCAGGCCCAGAAGAATTAATTTGTAAAGAAACGGGGAATTAGAATGGATCGAAATCAAATTTATAAACAAATTGTTCAATTAATTGCTAAGCAGTTTGATATCAAGCCAGATCGAATTAATGGCAAGCTTAATTTTAAACGAGATTTAGACGCTGACTCGATCGATTTTGTCGAATTAGTAATGAATTTGGAGGATCATTTCGGTGCCAAAATTTCTGATGACGACGCCCGAAAGATTCAAACGGTCGACGAAGCGGTTAATTACATTGCTCAACACGTTCAGAATAATTAGATTAGGGTTGAGAAGGGACAATTTTGATTAAAAAATTTGATGATTATCTAGCTCAACATTTTGGCATCCGGTTTCGAAACGAAAAGTTACTGGACGCTGCTTTTACCCAAGCTTCCTATGTAAATGAACATCCTGAAAAGCACCTCAAATATTATCAGCGGCTTGAATTTTTAGGTGATGCGGTTTATGAGTTAGTGGTTTCTGACTATATTTTTAGGCACTACCCTCATTTTCCGGAAGGCCGGTTAACTAGGCTGAGAGCCGCGATGGTTGATCGACAGAGCTTTAGTCGTTTGGCTAAAGAATGCCATTTTGATAAGTATATTTTGTTGGGCCGGGGCGAAGAAAAAGCTCACGCCAGAAAACGAGTGAAACTGCTTTGTGATATTTTTGAATCGTTTATTGCGGCGGTCTACATCGATCAAGGCATGAAACCGGTGGTTCGTTTTTGTAATCAAGTAATTTTCCCGAAGTTAAGCCAGGGATGGTTTGATGAATATTTCGACCACAAGACTGATCTTCAGGAAAAAGTTCAAGAGCACGGTCCGGTCGCAATTCGTTATCACCTGCTTGATTCGGCTGGTCCTGACAACCGACGCAAGTTTAAGGTGATGGTTACGATTAATAATAAGAAACTTGGCGTCGGGGTCGGTCGCTCTAAAAAGAATGCCGAGCAACATGCTGCTAAGCACGCTTTGGATCGAATTTCAAATCGTTAATTAAAATGGGGAAAGTAATTTGCGATTAGAGTCGATAGAACTGGTTGGCTTCAAATCATTTGCCCACCAAACAATTATTAAATTACCGGCTGGTTTGACCGAAATCGTTGGGCCCAACGGTAGCGGTAAAAGTAACGTAATCGAAGCAATTCGCTGGGCTTTGGGTGAACAGTCCGCTAAAAATTTACGGAGCTCCAAAATGGCCGACGTAATTTTTTCGGGCTCCCAGTCTCGACCGGCTCTCGATCGGGCCAAAGTCGTTTTAACGTTTGATAATCACGATCACGCGGTAGCAAACGGTTACGATGAGTTACAGG
>CAKQCC010000090.1 GCA_934216625.1 uncultured Lactobacillaceae bacterium | reverse complement strand
GAAGTGTTCCGTCACCACCGATTGAAATCACAATTTGTGGATTCAGTCCATTTAATTGCAACGAACTCGATTGATTAATTCCCTTAATCAATTTAGCAGCCACCTGATTGGACGAGCGGCCGTTGTTACTAAAAATTGCAATCCTCGTAAGCTTCACCCCTAACTCATTTAACATTTTATTTTAACACATTTTGCGCAATTACAATTTGTGAGCAAATTCATTTAGAAATTGGCGGGCTTTTGTTATTCTTAATAACGAAACGGAATCAGCAATTATTCTCAAGCGAGGAGAAATAAAATGCTGGAAGCTTATTTGTTCGTCGATCCTTTATGCCGACGTTGCCTTCAATCTGAAAAGGTTTTACTAAAATTATCAAAAAAAATCGGGAATTATTTTTCGTATCAATTAATCCCGATGTTAAATTTAAAAATCTTAAACCAAACCGATTACGATTGTCGACTTCGTTATAATTTAGTTTTAGATTACAAAGCAGCTTTGTTTCAAGGTCAAAAAAAAGGCCGAAGTTTTTTGATGATGATTCAAGATGAAATAATTACCGGTCACCATCGGTATAATAACCAAATGGTTATCATGACGGCTGAGAACGTCGGGTTAGATCTCGACATGTTCAGAGACGACCGTAGATCAAAATTAGCTAAAGATGCTTTCAAACATGATCAGCAATTAATCAACAAAATGAAGATTAAGAAACCGGCTTCGGCAGTCGTGTTTAACTATAACGATTACAACTGCGGTTTACTGTTCAATAACATTAATTCCAGCAATTTATTTTCAATTTGTCATTTACATACGAATCAATTCTACGACTGGAACGGGATTCCAATTCCTAAAATCAAAATTAACTAAATGAATTTAACTTATCTTTAATATTTATAAACCACTTTGGTGATCGCCACTTAACGACGATTTGATTTTTAACTACCAAGAAATTATTTCGAATCAAAAGTTTTAAGAAATTATTAAATTCTAACCAATAAATTGAATTTAAATTCCTAATTTGACAAAAATTTAGTGGCAATTTTAACTGACGATTAGCAGCCTGATAAACCTTTTTAACGTTGACGCTCGGTTTAAGTAAAATTATGATCCAAATTCGCCACAAAAGTGCTTCTTTCTTAAAAAGCGGTGGCATAATTAACGGAACGTGGCAAATTAGCGGACAGCAAAGTGGTGAATGGTAACGCGAATTTAACCGACATTGTAAATCGACTAATTCACGATTACCGTGAAATAACCGATGTTGATTAAGTTGAATTTCAGCTTTAATTTTATGAACGTAATTTAACGACGGTCGAATTAATTTAACGGACTTAACAAATTTTTTGAGTTCTGAATAGCTTCTAACTAACCTGATCCGGTACCGAAGATAACCACTGATTTCGCGAAGTGAGTAACGAACTTCTAAGCAATTGGACTCAACTCGCCAAAATAACAAAAAAAATCCCAAATGAATAGAATAATTAACGAACCGACTAACGTAACTAGAGCCGAGTTGGCGTTTTTGATAAGGACTGCCTAAAACCCAAATTACCGGCAAATTTAAACTATGGTATCCATTATTCCGCGATTTCAACCGTTTGGCGCTAATTGGACTACATTGAAATTCAACAACTGACCAATTAACCATTAAATCCGGTCGTTGATTAATCGAAGGTAAATCTTTTTCAATTCTGACCTTAAAATGAGCATCCCGAAAGAAACGGGCTAATTGTAATTTCCCTAACCGGTGTTCATAAGTTTGGCCTCCGCAATTTTTACTATAATGATAATGAGCAAAATAAGTTCGGCGGTGAAATGAGCCCCGTAAAACTACTCGATGGTGACAAAACGGGCATCGGTAATCAGCGTTTTTGTGAAGTCTTGAATTAGCCATAATTAACCGGTTGTTTAAAAGTGCAAACTGCACAAAGGTCCCAAAGTTAATTACGAAAAATTAAGGTTAATTATTTGAAATAACGTCGACCGATCGTAAGTGCCTGATTTTTAATCAGAATTCGCCCATTATGATTGAGGAATTCTTCCGTTAAGGTCGTCGGTGCCCCATATTCGTAAGCAATCGCTAATTTATTCTTGATTTTATTAATCATGATTGGGTTTGCCGCTACGTGAAAATTCAACCCTAGGTAATATTTACCATTATAATGATACAAATTCGAAGTTCCGTAACTAATTTGCAAAATTTGCGCAAGTTTAACGTAGTCTTCAAAACTACCAAAACTAATCACATCATTCAGAAGTGAAGTTTTAGAACGAACCGGGGACTGATTAGTTTGATAATTGTTAATCTTACCAATTGATGACCTAGAACGCCTGCTAATTAGTATCTGCAGTCCTTCATTACTCGGAAGGACCCGGAACACTAACGGATCACTAGCTGAGAAATGATGATTCGGGTCGGCTTCTTTAAGAATGCTATAAAAGAATTGCTTAATTTTCTGATGACTGCCAAGTAAATCCAAAGCCGTAATCCCGTGATTTTTAAGGTCGGCCCGGGTTACGATCACTTTCATCGTGTTTCGATTAATAAATCGACGCTTCATCTATAATCTTCCTTGATTTAAATCTGAAATTCTAGTCCTTGACGAGCTAAATTGATTTTAACCCCGCGACCGGCAGTAAGTTGAGCTTCATCAATTAATTGACGCTGATCACCAGTTTGGGGTAAATGACTTAACAATAATCGAGGACATTTTGATTCCTTAGCTAATTTGCCACATTCCGAAGAGGTCATGTGCCAACGGGGCGTCATCTGACTTTGTTTAGCGTAATAATTAGTATCGGTAATTAGAAAGTCGGCACGATTGGCAAAACTAGCTAAACCGGAAAAGTAATTACTGTCGGCTGTAAATACCAAAGTTTTACCGGTTAAATTATCTGTAATTCGCATTGCAAACGCCGGTACCGGATGGTGAGTCCGTTTAAATCGAACCGTTAACGGCCCTAATTTTAAGATGCTGGCTGCTGAGTAGCCAACCCCTTTAGTCGAATGCATCCAATTTAATGCTTCAAAATTAAGTGGATCTTCGGTATTACCATAAATCGGCAAAACCGGTTCAAGCCGATTTTTAGGATGAAGCTGCCAATAATACTGGAGAACCCCAACGTCCGCAGTGTGATCATAATGATAATGTGATAAAATGACTGCGTTTAATTTAAGCGGATCTAAGTATTTTTCTAACGTTAAAAGGGCATCACTTCCGCAATCAATTAGTAGATGGTAATTACCCGCAGTTAAAAGGTAACTACTGGTTCCAACTCCATGAGCCGGATAACCACCGTAGTAACCTAGAACTCTAATTTTCATTTTTAAAGTCACCTTATCTTAATAAAATAAAAAAGTCACTTCTTAAAGAAGTGACTTTTCAAAATAACTAGCGGTTCGTACCGGGTTCGGACCGGTGACCTCCTGCGTGACAGGCAGGCGTCTTAAACCAATTGGACCAACGAACCATAATTGCGGGAGCTGGATTTGAACCAACGACCTTTGGGTTATGAGCCCAACGAGCTACCAAACTGCTCCATCCCGCGATAATAAATGAGATGATGACCCGTACAGGATTCGGACCTGTGTTACTGCCGTGAAAGGGCAGTGTCTTAAACCACTTGACTAACGGGTCATAACGGAGAGTGAGGGATTCGAACCCTCGAAACAGGTACTGCCCGTTTACATCATTTCCAATGGTGCTCCATAAGCCACTCGGACAACTCTCCAAATGAACTCCGGATGCCAGACTCGAACTGGCGACACTCTGATTAACAGTCAGACGCTCTGCCAACTGAGCTAATCCGGAA
>CAKQCC010000089.1 GCA_934216625.1 uncultured Lactobacillaceae bacterium | reverse complement strand
GGTGCCGAGCGCATTTGTCATAAAATTGGGCTAACTTTTCGACGATTCTGGAATCCAGCATCCGAACCGATATTTCATGGTGACGAAGCTTAGAAATTGCTGATTTTCGTAGGTGACACTGACTCTTGAACTTCTTGTTCGGAACCCGGCCGTCCCGAATGATTGCTTTAGCTTTTTTAACGGTTTGTGCGTTCATGATTTCTTTTCCTTTCTAAAGACATTATAGGGGTGAAGATGGTGACTAAACAAATTCAAGCAAGCGTGGCCATGCTTAGAGTCCTTGAAGCTTGGCACGTCAAAAACGTTTATGGTTATCCGGCGGGGTCGGTAAATTCGATTATGAATGCCCTGGATCATGAACGACACCGAATTAGGCTAATTCAGGTTCGCCACGAACAAGTTGGGGCTCTAGCGGCTTCCGCACATGCTAAGTTGACCCGATCAATCGGGATTGCGTTTGGTTCCGCAGGGCCCGGTGCAATTAACATGCTGGACGGCTTGTATGACGCTCGCGAAGACCACGCACCGGTTCTAGCAATCGTTGGGCAGTCCGCCAGCGATAATTTAAACCGGGATTCTTTTCAGGAACTAAGTGAACAGCCAATTTTCAGTGACGTGGCTTGTTACGATCGGGTGGTGATGACTCCCGCCAGTTTGCCTCACGTTACTAATCAAGCGATTAAAACCGCTTATGCTCATCGGGGAGTGGCGATAATCATCCTGCCGAATGATTTCGGCTTTGCTAAAATTCCTTATTCTCGAGTTGATCCCCCGGTCGTTCAACCAGTCCGTTGTCAACCTGAAATTAACGTAACTCAGGTTGAAAGGGTTCTGCGGCTGATTCACTCAGCTAAGCGCCCAATTTTCCACGTTGGTTGGGGGATTCACGATAACGAACACGGGTTAATGAAGCTGGCAAAACGATTAAAGGTCCCGGTGGTGATCGACGCTTCAGCAAAAGGATTGTTTTCTGGGGATGCCGTGGCTGATTTAGGAACCGGGAATCGATTGGTTTCAAAACCGGCAGATGAGCTTTTGTCGGTGACTGACTTGGTAGTGGCGATTGGTGAAGATTTTGCGTTACCGAACGCGTTTAACCGACATCATCATTTTAAATTTATTCAGATTGATAATCGACTAGATCATTTGGGACGCCACCATCGCTTGACGCTGGGAATTCAGTCGACGGCGAAAGCCTTTATTAAAAGTGCCCTTCGGATTGCTCGACCGGTTAAGATTTCACCATTTTATCGGGCCGCGATTGCTGACGTTTTAAATTGGCAGGAATTTCTTCGCCATTTAACGTTAATTAATTCAAACCCAATTTTACCAGCCCAAGTTTACCATCAGATTAACCGAATTGCAGCCCGCGACGCGATTTTTTCGGTTGACATTGGTGATAACACGATTAATAGTTATCGTTATTTATCACTGCGACCACCGAAACGATGGGTCTCGTCCGGACACTTTGCCACCATGGGCATCAGTTTACCTGGGGCCATTGCTGCTCAGCTTGATTATCCAGATCGGCAGGTCTTTGGCATTGCCGGCGACGGGGCGTTTTCGATGGTAATGCAGGACCTGGTAACTGAACGGAAGTACCGTTTACCGATCATCAACATTATTACGGTTAACGAAACCACTAATTTTATTAAGGGATCACAGGCTGAATCGAAGATGAAGTACTTCGGAATTGATTTGGCTAAACAAAATTTTGCGATGATCGCGAAAGGAATGGGTGTTGCGGCCAGGAATGTGACTCGAGCTGCTGATTTACCAAAAGCTTTCGATTGGGTTAAGCGGGTTACCGCAGCTGGTCAACCGGGTTTGCTTAGCGTTCGGGTTACTGCAGCTCGCGGGTTACCGGTTGATCAATTACGGACTAAAATCAAATCGGGCCATCTTTTGGAAAGAGCAATTAATTTTAAAAATTTGCGTGAATTTTTTGACACCAATCATGGTCGTCAATTGCGTTCTTTAGCCTTTTGGTTTCGTCGGTTTAATGTTAAAATTTAATTAATAGTGTCAAGGAAAGATTGAATTAAGGGGATTATTTAAGCATGCGAATGGCTAAAAGTATTGCTAAATTTAATCAGAGTGAAGTCAAATTATTGATTCGGGTCTTAAAAGTCCAGACGTACGTTAAAAGTAATAGCGCCGGTGATCAAAAGGGGCTTGATACTCCCGGGATTACCGCTCTGGCTGATTTGACGCAAACGATTAAAACGAAAGGCCAGGTTGATTTAGCTGCTCATCGTGACCTAGATTCTAATAACTATGCTGAAGAATTACGTGATGACATTACGACCTATTTGAACTATGCCGATTCAATTAATATTTTAACGCCGAAGTTAAAGAAAAATTGCCTAACCCTTCAGGATAAAATTAATAATTATTTGAAAAAGCAAAAATAAATTTCTAATTTTTGAAAATTAAAAGCTCCGCCAAAGTGATTTGGTGGAGTTTTTTTAAACTTTTTTCGAATTCAATTTTAATTTCGATTAGCTTTATTAACCGCATCAATTACGGCCCGCCGCAGGTTCTGACGTTCTAAGGTGTTGACACCCTTAATGGTAGCACCACCAGGTGAAGTAACCTGATCCTTTAGATAAGTGGGCCCATGGTTAGTTTGGTACAACAGGGTTCCGCTACCGGCCACCATGCTGGCAATTAATTTGTAAGCGATTTTTCGACTAAGGCCATTTTCAACCGCGGCGTCACTCATGGCGTCCATGAACACGTCAACAAAAGCGGGTCCGCAACCGCCAATGGTGCCGACAATTGATAATTTACTTTCCGGAACCGGAATGACGTTGCCAAGCGAACTCAAGAGCTTAACGGTCCGCTGCTTTTGCTGATCGTTTAAATCGTTTAAGGCGGCCCCGATGGTTCCGTGATTAATTGAAACGGGAGTGTTGGGGACGATTGCCGCGATTGGGTTATTCGGCAAGGTCTGCTTTAACGAAATGATCTTGACTCCGTAAGCCGCAGAAATAATGATCGTACTAGCGGGCAGGCTGCTGAGGTGGTGAAAAATCCGCAGGGTGATTGGTGACGGAGTGGTTACGATTAAGACGTCGGGCTGGTGTTTAATTAAATCCGAATAATGATTGAAAAGATTGAACCCGATTTGTTTCTGAAATTTGCTAACGCGTGGGTTAACCGGGTTCATCGCGTAAATGTCCTGGGCACGATAAACGTTTTTTAGTCCTTCAATGATGGCTTGACCCATGCTGCCAATTCCGATAATGCCGATTTTCAAAATAATTTACTCCTTAATAAATAAATCTTTAACTATGGATCGCTAACGTCAACAAAGTCTGATGACTTAAAACTACCCGTTTGATAAAGGTGCTGATTACGACCGATGCTTAAATTTAAACGCTTTAGAACCGTAGGGTGTTGCCTAAACCAGTGTAAATGCGTTCTAATTTAAGCAAAGTCATCACTCTTTGGGTATTCTTTAGTTCAGTTATTTCGTTTCGTTCAAGTACATTCCGGTGGTGCAGACTGCAAAAATGGTCAAAACGATCGGCACGGCCATGTTGCGGTGCTGAGTAATTGACACCCACCATAATAGTAACGATAATACCCACATGATAAAGGTTAGGGCCAATAGATTAGAAGCGTTGAATTTAGGATTATGCATATTTTCCTTGCCTTCCCAATTTAATCCATTAATATTCTAAAACAATTTTGATTAATGGTTCAAATTAATTTGACAAATCATCTCAAATGTATAGAATAGTAAGTGTCAAGTGAATAAGACATTCGCAATAATATCATGGCGGTGTTGGTGAAGTTGGTTAACACACACGGTTGTGGCCCGTGCATGCGTGGGTTCGAGTCCCACATACC
>CAKQCC010000088.1 GCA_934216625.1 uncultured Lactobacillaceae bacterium | reverse complement strand
TGATTTTGCCAAATTACCGATGATCAGCTCCATTATCATTGAAATCCTGTTACTTATTCCAGACCTTTCAATCATCGTTCGGCGCTGGCGCGACGCTGGGGTCAGAAAAAAGCAGTGGAAAATATTTTTTGTAGCTTACATTTTGCTGACATTATTGTCAATTATTCGAATCAACTTTAGCAGCTTCAACACCATTAAATCAGTGATTTTGTTTATTAGTTTCTTGGCAATTGATTTATTTGCTTTTATAGTTTTGCTAATGCCAAGTCGCCGAAAAATATAACCAAATAATCAAACGAAGCGGAAATTTCTTATAAAAAGGAATTCCCGCTTCATTGTTGCTTTAGATTGAAGGTTTTTAATTATTAATAATTAAGGATCGATCCTTACGCCAAGTAATTTTACTTTACTATAATGATGATTTCAAATTTAAATTTAAAAATCATTAATGTTAGAATAAAAGAAATTCATTAATGAACTTAAAACGGTAACTAAATAATTACACGGAATGCTCATTAATCAACACTAGACCCAGAACCAGTGTTAATTAACGGGTATTTTTGGTTTAGAAAGGAACTTTTAATGAAAAATAATCAACAAATTTCGGTCAAGACGGTCATGTCCATTCTTAGTTCTGCTTTGGTAGCATTTGTGGGAATCCTGATGACGACCTCCGTCAACGTCAATTTTCCGCAGCTGGCCAAATCATTCGGGGAACCACTCAATGCGGTCCAATGGTTTTCAACCGGCTGTATGGTCACCAGCGCCTGCACCATGATGTGTTCAGCTTACTTGAACCGCCGGCTATCAGCGCGAACGAACTTTCTGATGGCGGTCGGCGCAATTCTGCTCAGCCTGTTAATCTGCGCATGGGCATCCAGTTTCTCACTATTTCTATTGGGACGATTACTGGACGGCTTCTGTATCGGAATTGATATTCCGCTGATGTTTAACATCATCACTAACACCATTCCGCAAAAGCGGCTCGGCTTCTTTATGTCATTGGGTGCAACCGTGATTACGGTTGGTCCAACCTTAGGGCCTACTTACGGAGGCTTGGTCAGCTACTATCTCGGAATCCGGCCCATCTTTTTGATGGTGATCCCGTTAATCGTTATTATCGCTGGACTCGGTATCTGGTCAGTCAGTAATCATAAACGTCCGGCTAGTCACCTTAGCTTTGATTTGAGTGGCCTGACACTAATTTTAATCGCTTTAATTACATTAATTATCGGCTTTAATTCGTTAAGCCAATTCTCAATTTCGACTTTAATTCTTCTGGTCATCGGAATCGTTAGCTTAGGACTATTTATTAAACACGGTACGCGAGTTACTAAACCAATCTTGAACACTCGAGTCTTTAAAAATCATCGCTTTACCGGAATCGCAATCGTTTACTTAATGCTGCAAATGACCAACATGGGCCTGGCCGGCTTTTTAATCCCGAACTTCTCGCAAACGGCGCTCGGTACCACTTCAATCGTTGCGGGATTGATTGTACTGCCCGGCAGCCTCTTTCGGATCGTCGGAATGCCCGTTGCTGGCAAAGTCTTCGATCGTTACGGCGCCAAATTACCGATCAACGCCGGATTAATCACCATCGCCATTTTCTTTACGTTCATGACGTTCGAGACCGCAAAATTAAGTCCGATGATGATTCTACTGGCTTACGTGGTCTACAGTTTAGGCCTGGCATTATCGTTCAGTACCGTCCTCACCGCCGGATTAAACACTTTACCAGAACAACTAAAAAGTGATGGAAACGCAGTAATGAGTGCCGTACAAATTTACGGTGGTGCCCTCGGCATTAGTACCATGTCATTAGTTATTGCGATTACCAAGCATTTTAATTCCAACCCCATTTTGAATATGAGATTAGGTGGCCAAATTTGCTTCGGTGTTCAGTTAATTATTACCATATCAGGAATCATAATTATGGCGCTAAGTTTAAAGTCAAAAAAACTAAAGCACTAACTTATAAATAATTTAAAATCAAAAAAGTTCCACCTATTTTAAGTGGAACTTTTACTGACGTCTTTAAATAGATGTTGCTGAAGAATCGTTGGTGTATAAGTTTTTACATTATTATCTCCATTCAAGCTATATTATAATGTACATAATTATGTATAACCATTTAAGAAAGGAATTAATCAGATTGCTACTAATTATGGGAATCATCGTGGGGATTATCCTCCCGATTCAAACTTCGATTAATTCAAAGTTCAGGTTCAAAGTCGGTTCGCCCTATCTAGCAACCGTTAATTCGCTAGTCGGCGGGACACTGTTCCTGATTGCCTGCGCCCTAATCATGCGGCAGCCGCTTTGGATAACTTCAGTTTCTAACAATCACTGGTGGTTATACCTTGGCGGCATTATGGGCGCTTTCGCGTTCACCGTCAACATCTTACTATTACCTAGACTAGGTGCCGTTCAAACAGTAATTATGCCGCTACTCGGTCAAATCGTGATGAGCATGTTAATTGATAATTTTGGTTGGTTCAATTTGCCCGTCTCGAAATTTAATTTGATCCGGTTAATCGGAATTGTTGCCCTACTCGCGGGTGTTTTATTAGTAGTTTACCAAAAAGAAAAGCGATCAAACCGTAATAGTCCCATCCCATGGCAAGTCCTCGGGATTTTAGCCGGCTTTGCTCTCGCAATTCAAACCGCATCTAATGGTGCCCTCGGTAAAGCCACTCACTTTCCGATTACGGCCGGAATTTTTTCAATGTTTTCCGGCGCCATTATTATGATCGTGGTGGTTGGCCTAATTCAGCGGAACTTAACCCATTTAACCCGAGCCATCGGTCACGGTAACCGCTGGTGGATTTGGATCGGCGGTCCGTTGGGTGCTTTATACCTTCTGGGTAGTTTATTACTGGCGCCCATCATCGGTGCCGGGACCACGATCGTGCTGACAATTTTAGGCAACATCGTCGGCGGATTAATCATTGACAAATACGGCTTGATCGGGACGCCGAAACGGCCGGTAGGTTTGCGCCAATACACCGGTTTAGTGGTTATGATCGGTGGAATTGCGTTGATTAAGCTATTCTAAATAATCTATTAATGATAGAATATAATTAATTACTTTAGAAAAGAGGAATTAATATGAAACAAGGTACTAAAATTATCACCTTAGACAACGGCTACCATCTTTGGACCCACACGTCCGGGACCGGCCACATTCATTTACTAGCTCTGCACGGGGGTCCCGGTGGTACACCTGAATACTGGGAAGATACCGCCCAGCAACTCAAGAAACAAGGATTAAACGTTCAGGTCACTATGTACGATCAGCTGGGTTCATGGTATTCCGACACGCCGGATCTCGATAACCCGAAAATTGCTAAGAAGGTCTTGACTTATAAATACTTCTTGGACGAAATTGACGAAGTCCGGCGCAAATTGGGCTTAGACCATTTTTACTTAATCGGTCAGTCCTGGGGTGGCTTATTAGTGCAGGAATACGCTGCCCATCCCGAATACCAGAAGCATTTAAAAGGTGCCATCATTTCGTCCATGGTTTCGGACATTGACGACTACACTAAACACCTCAACCAGATTCGGGACAAAGCGCTACCGGCTGACGATGTTGCTTTCATGAAACAATGTGAAGCGAAAGGCACTTACGATAACGCCCGCTACCAGAAGTGCATCAGCAAGCTCAACCGCGGCTTTATCGACCGCACCTATCCGCCGGCCATTTCGCATTTAGTCGACATCAACAACGAAAAAATCTACCACGCCTTCCAGGGTGATAACGAATTCGTGGTCACCGGGAAGCTCAAGCAGTGGCACTTCACGAGACACTTAAAAGACATCCACGTTCCGACTTTAATTACGTTCGGTCAACACGAAAGTATGCCACTTAGCGCCGGTAAACGGATGGCCCAAATC
>CAKQCC010000087.1 GCA_934216625.1 uncultured Lactobacillaceae bacterium | reverse complement strand
GAATTGTGGCGCTGATTAAATCGGTATCAAAACCAATTCCGGTGTCGTTAATAAAGTAATACCTGCGGTGCTTAATTTGCTGATTAAAGTAACCAATTTTGGTTGGCTGGGCTTGATCGGATTTCTGAAGAATATTTTTCAATTCCCTTCGCCAATTTAAGGAAATCCCGTGAATTTTAGCAAAAATATTTTTACGTCCAGTTGGCAAATAAGCGATTGGCAAACGTTTACTTTTAAAATTTTCGAAAACGTTGATGACCCGACTTAGGGTTCCATCACCACCAATCACTAGCGTTACTTCACCCAGGCGGGCTTTCTTAGCAATTTCTTCAGCAATTAAATCTTCATTTTTGTGATATTGACTAAATTTAACCGAATAATTAACTTTTTGCCGGTCGAGAACGACTTTGATTTTGGGCCATAATTTACGGGCTTTTCCACCGTTAGCGGCCGGGTTAACAATAATCAAATATTTAAGAACCACGAATGAACCTTCCTTTGGTAAGCGAATCCATTTGCAGTTAGCCGCGGCGGGTAATTAGTCAATGATTAGCATTGGCATAATTAACGGGCGTCGCTTAGTTTCTTTGAACAAGAATTTTTGAAGCTGACTAATAATTATTTTCTTAATTTGAGGTTCATTAACTGAAGATTGGTTAAGAGAAGTCTGAATTGCTTTGAGGGTAATTTGTTTTCCTCTAGCCAAAAGCTGACCTGATTGCCGCATGTACACGAAGCCACGCGATAATAAATCCGGTCCAGCTTCAATTTGATTAGTCTTAGAGTTAATGGTGGCAACCGCGATCACGATCCCTTCTTCTGACATTAATTGCCGATCATGAAGGACCGCGTTGCCAACGTCACCAATCCCGTTGTTGTCAATGTAGACGTCACCAGCGGCAAAATGTCCAGCAATTCGGGCACTTTTTTGGGTTAACGCTAAGACGTCACCGTTTTGCATGATGAAACAATTTTGCTTCGGCACTCCACATTCTTGGGCCATTTTCACGTGAATCTTTAACATTCGGTATTCACCGTGGATTGGCATGAAGTACTTAGGCTTCATTAACCGAAGCATCAACTCTTGTTCCTCTTGTCGGCCGTGGCCCGAGGTGTGAACTTTATTAACGCGACCGTGAACTACGTAAGCCCCGTCTTCTTCAAGCTCGTTAATGACTTTGTTGACGCTAACTGTGTTCCCCGGAATGGGGTTGCTTGAAAAGACTACGGTATCGTGAGGCTGAATCGAAATTTGGCGATGAGTCCCGTTAGCAATTCTTGAAAGGGCCGCTAGTTGCTCACCTTGCGATCCGGTGCACAAAATTAAAGTCTTATTGGCCGGAATTGAATGCAATTCTTCGGCACTGACAACGGATTGCTTCGGGATATTTAGGTAGCCAAGCTGTTCACCGATTACGATCGCGGTTTTCATGCTGCGACCGAACACCGCAATTTTACGATGGTGCTCAACGGCGACGTCGCAAGCGGTTTTAATTCGTGAAACGTTTGAAGCAAAAGTCGCGAAGATGATTCTGCCGTGCCGAGCCCGGTTAAAGATGTGCTCAATTGATTTTCGAACCCAGATTTCTGGTTTAGTCCAACCGGGTCGTTCAGCGTTAGTGCTATCTGACATTAGGCACAGAACGCCTTCTTGACCTAGGTGAGCCATTTCCTGTAAGTCCGGCGGCTGGCGGTTAACTGGGGTCAAATCGAATTTGTAGTCACCGGTTTCGACCACGATCCCGCATGGAGTGTGAACGGCAACCCCGACCGTATCGGGAATTGAATGGGTAGTTCTAAAGAACGAAACGCTCATTTTTCCGAAACTCAATTTCGAATCAGGTTCGATCTGATGCAGGTGAGCTGATTTAAGCTGACCGCTTTCGGTTAATTTGTTTTTAATTAAAGCTAACGCTAGTGGACCAGCATAAACTGGCACGTTGAGGTGCTTTAGTAAATATGGTACTCCGCCGATGTGATCTTCATGGCCGTGGGTAATTACTAAAGCTTTGATTTTGTTCTTGTTTTCAATTAGGTACTGATAATCGGGGATTACGTAATCAACGCCCAGTAAATCTTCTTCCGGAAATTTAATGCCGGCGTCAATTAAGATGATTTCGTCTTGGAATTGAACCCCGTAAGTATTTTTCCCAATTTCACCAAGTCCGCCAACGCCATAAATAGCAACTTCGTTATTTTTGACGTTTAATTGATTCATTTTATTAATAACTCCTAATTAATTGAACTTGGTAATCTTAAAATCTGGTTCGTTTTCTTCGTACTGCAAATGTTTGCCTTCTAGCGGTTCTACGTATTCGATATTGTAGTTAGTGTATTTTTCGAGCTGAATCCGCGCTTCCATTTCGGTATCACATTTTAAATATAGGGTTTGAGTAGTTTCCCGTCGCGGAATTCTGGTAATATCAGCTTGATATAAAACTTTAAAAATCATGAATAATCTCCTTTTTACAGTTAATAACGGTTAAGTATTAATCTAATTTTATCATACAGCCGTTAATAAGTATAGACTGGCAATGTTAGAATGTTTAAGGAAGTGATTGTCACATCAATGTTAATTCTTGAAGTCATTTTGGGGTTAATAATCGCCGTTTTCTTTTATAACCTGATTCATCATTTCCTGGTGGTTTTACCAGACCGAAGGGAGCAACGGCAAACCAAACGTCAGTCTGATTTAGTGGTTCCTAAAATTATTAATGCCTTATTAAACGAAAAATTAATTTCGCGTTCTCCCAAAATCATTAATTCACATTCGCTGTCGTCAGTTTGGGGCCGTAGCATTTTCGCTTATGAATATGTTTTAGCACTTAACCTTAATCAGCAGCAGCTAATTCGCTTTCGAGACCGGTTTGAACAGGTCCTTCTTACTTATTGCCGCAATCATCACTTGACCACTAAACACGGCTTGCAATTATATTTAGTTTCTGAAGTCTGGGTTCACAATCATCATGTTCACTTGACGATCGCGGCGGTCAAAAATTCGGCCACGATCGATTATTTAAAAGATGTCCATCGGCTTTAACGCGATTAGCTGAACAGAACTTCATCGCCTTGTTTGCTGAAGCGGTGTTTCATGTTGATGTGATCGTAAAATAAGGTCCCGTGCAAATGATCAATTTCGTGCTGACAGACGATGGCCGGGTAATGCTTTAAACGAACTTCGTGCTTCTTCCCGGTCGGGTCTTGGTAATCTAAAGTAATTCGGTCGGCTCGGTGAACTAATCCCGGAACGTCTTTATCAACCGAAAGGCAGCCTTCGCCTTCGGTTAAAGCACCGCGCTGAACCGAATTCGAAACGATGAGCGGGTTGATGATTACCGCCTTAAATAAGGGATGATGCGGATCATCGTTTTCGTCCGGAACCAGAACCGCCGCCATCATTTCGCTGACGTCGACTTGTGGAGCGGCTAAACCAACCCCGGCCCTCAATTTGTATTTTTTACATAATTTCGGGTTTTGGCTAACTTCTAAGTATTGCATTAATTCTTTAGCTAATTTTTGATCTTTTTGACTTAACGGGAACTGAACTGGTTTGGATTGCTTCCGTAAAATTGGGTTCCCGTCACGAACGATATTTTTCATTAAAATCAAAATAATTCCTCCACTTAATAATTACTAAATCTATTTTATCACATCTTTTCACACCTTTATTCTTCCTTTTTGTAATCAATTTCTTAAATCCTGTTGATGATTATTATGTGATGTGATATTATTTTTGAATGTACATCACTTGAATTAGTTTAACGATGATTAAAATTGAAGAATTACTGTGGCGCAAGTCGCAGCTTTTTTAATAATTAGGGTAGCTTTTAATTTGCGGAGAAGTGGATTATGAGTTATAGAGATTGAGAGGAATGAATAATTTGAAGACAAGAGACGATATTAGAAATATTGCGATTATTGCCCATGTCGATCATGGTAAGACGACTTTAGTTAATCAGCTGTTGAAGCAGTCTGAT
>CAKQCC010000086.1 GCA_934216625.1 uncultured Lactobacillaceae bacterium | reverse complement strand
ACACTAGGCACCGACCCTGCCTTTATTATCACATGGGTCAGTGCTTGGGGGCCTGTTTCAAAACGGTCCCGAAATCAGTTTACCGTCGGCAGATTAAGCGGATTAAGTCGTTTTTGAATGGGGATTGTCGAATCGCCAAACGGATTTTGACCCGGAAAATGAAGCAGGCGGCCGCTAAACTGGAATTTGAACGGGCAGCCGAGCTTCGTGACCAGTTGAAGTACATTGAACAGACCGTTGAAAGCCAGAAAATTATTTCGCATGACTACACGCCCCGTGACATTTTTAATTACTACGTTAACGACGGCTGGATTTCAATTCAGGTCTTCTTTTTGCGCCAGGCCCGGTTAATGAAACGGGTTAAACGCTTTTTCCCGATCATTAGTGATCCGATCGAGGAAATGGTGAGCTTTATCGTTCAATTTTATAAGGCCCGTCATCAGCCACTGCCCAAATCGATTATGGTGCCACCACAGTTACCGAAGGACATTTTGCGTGAAGAGCTGAAGGTCCCAATCGAAACTCCGCAACGGGGTCAGAAGCGTTCGCTGCTAGAGATGGCCGGTAAGAATTCTCGGTTGTCTTTGCAAGAAAAATTTCGCCTGCTTGAGTTAAATCACCGGAAGACGACTGGGGCGGTGAAAGAATTGGCGGCTCGGCTTCACATTACGCCGCCGCACCGGATCGAAGCTTTTGACCATTCGGACATCCAAGGCTTTGATTTAGTTTCGGCAATGGTGGCGTTTGTGAACGGTCGGCCGAAAAAGAGCTTGTATCGAAAGTATAAGCTTAAAACGGTTCATCACGCCGATGAAGCCGCCAGTACCCGTGAAGTGATTCGCCGCCGTTACTCGCGACTATTGAAGGAAAATCGCCCGATGCCTGGCTTGATTCTAATGGACGGTGGCACGATTCAAATGGACGCGGTTAAGGACGTTTTAATTAACGAGTTAAACCTCCGGATTCCGGTTGCCGGGATGGTCAAGAATGATAAGCACCGAACGGCCGATTTGCTTTTCGGTGCGGATGACCACCACGTTAATTTGAACCCAAAGAGTGAAGCGTTCTATTTGGTTCAACGGGTTCAAGATGAAATTCATCGGTTCGTAATTACGTTTCACCGGAGCGTTCACGCTAAGCATTCTTTGAGTTCTCAACTGGATTTGATTCGCGGGGTCGGTCCGAAGACCCGCAACAAATTGCTTCGTCATTTTGGGGCGATGCGAAACATCGCAAACGCTTCGGTCCAGCAAATTCAAGCACTGGGAATTGCCAAAAAAGTAGCTGAAAACGTTAAGTTTAGTTTGAATCGACCCACTAAACGGCACGATCCGTTGTAGATTGGGTAAAGAAATGAGGAATTATCGTGTTTATTGACCAAGTTAAAGTTCGAGTTGAAGCCGGAAAAGGTGGCAACGGGATCGTTGCGTTCCGCCGTGAAAAGTTCGTACCCAACGGCGGCCCTGCCGGCGGTGATGGTGGCCGTGGCGGTAACGTAGTGGTTAAAGTCGATTTAGGCCTGAATACCTTAATGGATTTTCACTATAACGACACTTTCAAAGCTGCCAACGGCGGTGATGGTATGAACAAAAAAATGCACGGTAAGAGTGCTCAGGACGCGGTAATCAAAGTTCCGGCTGGGACCACGATATATGATGACGATACTGGTCAGCCGTTATGCGACTTAGTTCATGGTAATGATTCGTGCGTCTTAGCGAAAGGCGGTCGTGGTGGTCGCGGTAACATTCACTTCGCGAGTGCTAAAAATCCGGCTCCCGAAATCGCTGAAAATGGCGAACCAGGCCAGAAACGCAACATTCGGCTCGAACTGAAAGTCTTGGCTGACGTTGGCCTAGTGGGTTTCCCTTCGGTTGGCAAATCAACGCTTTTGTCGGCCATTACGGGTTCCAACCCGAAGATTGCCGGGTACCATTTTACTACTTTGGTGCCGAATCTAGGGATGGTGCAATTACCCGACGGCCGTGATTTCGCAATCGCTGATATGCCGGGCCTAGTAAAAGGTGCTTCGCACGGGGTTGGCTTAGGTTTTAAATTCCTGCGGCACATTGAGCGAACCCGGGTTTTACTGCATCTAGTGGACATGAGCGGGATTGAGGCCCGCAACCCGTTCCGTGATTATCACCAGATTAATCATGAGATGAAGGCTTACGACCCTAATTTACTAAAGCGGCCCCAAATTATCGTGGCCAGTAAAATGGACCTGCCGAAATCAAAAGCTAATTTACGGCATTTTAAACTTCAATTAAAACGTTCTGATTTGCCTGACCACCAGATTATTCCAATTTCGGCGGCAACTCATCAAGGCTTAAAGGCCCTGATCCGAGCAACCGTGAAGCTGCTTGAAAAAACGCCGCATTTTCCGATTACCGACGTTCAGGTACCCAAGCACAATCCGGTTCATCACTTTAAACGCCAGCCACCGTTTACGGTTTCCAAAAATCATGACGGTAATTGGGTGCTGAGCGGACCGAAGATCGAAAAACTGTTTGCAATGACCGATACTACTCATGAACAGAGCCTGATCCGGTTTGCTCGGCAAATGCACGGCATGGGGATTGATCGAGCCTTGCGCCGGGCCGGTGCTCAAAATGGTGATACCGTTTTAATTTCCGGTCACGCGTTTACTTTTGAGAATTAATTCGGGCCTTATGATATAATTAACATTAGTTTTAAAATTAAAAAGGAAATCAAGTCAAAATGAAACTTGAATTTTTAGGAACCGGTTCTGGAGTTCCGGGTAAATTTCGAAACGTTGCTTGTACCGCGCTTTATTTGCTCAACGAATGTGATTCGGTTTGGTTATTTGACGTTGGCGAGGGAACCCAGCAACAGATCTTGCGTTCAAACCTGAAACCGCGTAAAATCAACAAAATTTTCATCACTCATTTACACGGTGACCATATTTTTGGCTTGCCGGGTTTACTCAGCAGCCGTTCGTTCCAAGGTGGCAACACCCCGCTGACAATTTACGGACCGCGCGGGATCAAGAAGTACGTCCAGGTCAGTCTAGGGATTTCAAAAACTCACTTAGCTTACCGGATTCATTATGTTGAATTGACCCATCCTGGTAAGGTCATGGAAGATCCCCATTTTACCGTTTACATGAATACGCTGGACCACGGGATTCCTTCGTTTGGCTACCGGATCGTCGAACATGACCATCCCGGTGAATTATTAGCTGGTAAATTAAAACGGGATCACGTTCCGTTCGGGCCCGTTTACGGCCAATTGAAGCAGGGTAAGACGGTTCGCTTACCAGATGGCCGACTAATCCACGGGAATGATTATTTAGGCCCGGCGCAGAAGGGTCGAATTATCGCAATCCTGGGTGATACCCGTAAGAATCGTCATTCCTATGGTTTAGCGAAGAACGCCGACGTTCTGGTTCACGAAAGTACGTTTTCCGAAAACGAAAGTAATCTTGCCCACGCGTATTATCATTCGACGAATGTTCAGGCCGCGGCGTTAGCAAAACGGGCTCACGTAAAGATGCTGGTTTTAACCCACATTTCAGCCCGTTACACTGGAATCATGACCAAAATTCTTCAGCAACAGGCCCAACGGGTTTTTAAAAATACGAAAGTGGTTAATGACTTTGATTCGGTGCGAATTCCGTTTGATAAACATAATTTAGTTAAAGGTGGTCACCAGAAATGAAGGGCAATTTACGAACAATTTCGATCATTATTTTAGTTTTGCTGATCGCAATTTTTACTTTGCTTAACGTAACGCAGGTTCCGATTAATTTGGGTTGGACCGTAGTTCACTTACCGATGGCGTTAATCTTGGTGATTTCGGTCTTGCTGGGCGCGCTGCTCGATTTTATCATCGCGGCGACGTCACTTTTCAAGGCCAAGCGAGCCGCTAAACGTTATCGTTCCAAGTTGCTTTCGTTGCAGCGCCCAACTAATCACAAGGCTTAACCATAATTGAGAAATCAACCGATCTTACCAGCTAAATGTAAATGGCAATTAATTCAGGCTCAGCAC
>CAKQCC010000085.1 GCA_934216625.1 uncultured Lactobacillaceae bacterium | reverse complement strand
CGGTTGCGGGATGAATGATTAGTTGAATTTTTGACTTTAGCTGGCTGATTATGAGGTTCCCGTTCTTTCCACCACCGATCGTGTTGTTGCTGCCATTGATTGATTTTCCGCATGGCTTCTTTTTTCTGCTGATTTTCCTGAATATTGATTCGGTGGTTTTCACCGGCGTTGAGTCGGTAAAATAGCCATGACAAAACTAAAACGACGCTTAGGTCGGCAACTAGTGGAATTAAGGCTTTGGCGATGCCGAGCTGAATAATGATTTCAACCGCAACGAAAATCCCGATAATCCAGATTAAATTTCGGTAGAATGAAGTTTTCACAATGTTTCACCTATGTTTTATTGGTTCGATTGCTTAAGCAAATTAATGGTACTTTGCAAAGCTTGCTTAACGTCACTTTGGTTGACCGGCCTAATTTTCTGTGAAGTTGGGTCGCGCACGAAAAGCTGCTGACTTTGTAACGGCTTCGGGTGGGTAAGTGAACTTAAAGTTTTAACTTGATCGTCGGTTAATTGCCGCTTGAACTTAGTCAAAACCTGATTGGCGTTGTAATATCCAATTAAGCGATCTTGAAGTTGAAACGGTTCAAGTGCTTCCCGAAAATTAGTGATCTTATCGGTCGCCGATAAATTGGCGTGATTAATCTTTTGCAAAGATTCTTTTAAAAAACTGGTTAGAATAATAAATCTCATTTCCTTTCAAATTGGGATTAAACCAAATTTATTATATCTTTTCTAAATTCAAAATTAAATTATTTTTGTAAAACGTGATTGCAAATTTCTTTTTGTTCAGGTTATAATGTTGCTGGTCAAAGGATGATTAAAATGTCTAAAACGGATCATCAAAAACGAAAACGCCAAATTGAGTTAGATACGGCGTTAGTAATCACTAACCGGATTTTGGACGTGGTGATTATGTTTCTTTCAATCTTCACCGTAATTTATTTTTTCAACCACCAGTTTGGGGTGGCGCTAGTTACGCTAATTTTGGACTTAATTATTATTCCGATTAATAATGGGTCTCAAGTTTTTCATTATTTTCGGGACCAAATTGCTGATTTTAGGCGTTATCTTTAGACACAAAAACGGGTTTAGAACTTTAGAATTCTAAACCCGTTTTATTTTTGGATAAAAATAATTTAATCTAGGCCGTTGAAGTTAGTGGAGTTATGACCGAAGTACTTGTATGACAAGCGCTTGAGCGTGCCATCCTTCTTTAATTCTTTAATGGCTTGATTAATTTTATTCTTTAGTTTAGGTGAGTGCTTACTCAAAAGCACCGCAATTTTGTCGGCCGGATATTCGGAATTCGGAACTACGTGAACTTTAAGCCCTTTGGTTGAATTGGCTTTGGCAAAGCCTTTCCAGGATTCAACCGAACTAACGGTTCCGTTGACCCGGCCTTGTCGAATTAACGCGTAAGTATCTTTTGATTCGTTGGATGGTACTACGCTTGCCCCGAATTTCTTGGCAATTCGGGCGTTGCCGGTACCGGTTCCTTCAGCGAATTTCTTTCCTTTAATATCTTTTAGATTTTTAAGTGAATGTTCATTGGTTCTGGTGATCATAATTGATCTTGAGTACATGTAAGGACGAGAAGAAAGAAAACTCTTGGACCTTTGCGTTCCGTTAACGCTTGAAATATCGTTTAAGACTACGTCATAACGCTTGGCACCTAATCCGGCTAGTAAACCGTCCCATTTAGTAAAGACAAATTTAGGCTTTAGATTAATCTTCTTAGCGATGTCTTTAGCAACGCTGTATTCGTACCCGTCCATTTTGCCGTGCGAACGATAAGAATAGGGTGGAAAATCACCGGTCATGCCAATTCGTAACTGATGAGGTTTAACCAATTCTGATTTAGCTGATTGGTTACCGCAAGCACTTAGGATTCCACCGACGGCAACGATGCCAATTAACGCTAAGCCCAATTTTTTGATTTTGCTGAAATTAAAATTCATTTCTAAACACTTCCTTTATAGATTATTCAAAGTCATTGCGTCCATAAATTTATCAATTCGCGGGTTCTTAGTGTGGAAGAAATCATGCACCGGTCCGCTAAATATAATTTGACCGTTGTCCACAAAAACGATTTTGTCGGCAATTTTCCTGGCGAAATTTAGATTATGGGTAATCATAATCATTGACTGGGCTTGCTTAGCAACTTTAGCCAGGACCCGCAGTACCGCTAAGCCAATTTCTGGATCAAGGGCACTGGTTGGTTCGTCAAGTAGCATGTATTCGGGTTGCATAGATAACGAACGGGCAATTGCAACCCGCTGAGCCTGACCACCGGAAAGCGCTGACGGGTATTGGTCAGCTTTATTCTTGAGCCCGACCTGGTCAAGTAATTTTAAAGCGGTCGCCTTAGCATTCGCTCGGCTTTTGTGCAGGACCTGGGTTTGACCGATCATTACGTTTTTAATGACCGTTAAATGTGGGAAAAGGTTGTAGCTTTGAAAGACCATTTCGGTTTTTCGACGTAAATTAAGGATCGTTCGGTTGGTGACTTTCCGGCTAAAATCGATCCGGTGACCATTGAAGGAATAGATCCCTGATTCTGGACGTTCCAAAAGGTTGAGGGATCGCAACAGGGTTGACTTTCCAGCTCCAGATGGTCCCACGATGACCGTAGTCTTGTGATCGGGAAACGTTACCGAAACGTTATTCAACGCTTTTTTCTTTTCGTAAGTTTTATTAATATTTTCTAGTTTAATCATTTCTGTTAGGCCTCATTTCCTTTATTTAGCAACGTATTTGGATGAAACCTTTTCTAAATATCCTTGCAAAATCGTTAAAACGGTACAAGCAATTGCGTACAGTGCCGCAACTAACGTGTACATGATTAACGGCTGGTAATTCTTGGCCGCAATTTGCTGAGAAACTTCGAACATTTCAACGATCGTGATTGACGCGGCTAGTGAAGTCCCTTTGACTAAACTAATAAAGCTGTTAGAAAGCGGTGGCACGGCAATCCGCAGTGCTTGCGGGAAGATAATCTTTCTTAAAACCTGGGATTTAGTCATTCCTAGGGAGTAGGCAGCTTCCCATTGGCCCCTCGGAATCGAAGTGATTGAGCTGCGGATGGTTTCTGAACAGTAAGCACCACTGTTGAGTGAAAAAGTAATGATTCCGGCCGCAACCGATGACATTTTAATTCCGTTTGGGAAGATGCCCTTAATCGTTAAATAGGGTAACCCAAAATAGACGATGAAGAGTTGAACCAGGAGCGGGGTGCTTCTGAATAGCCAAACGTAAAAGCCAAAAATGGCCTTAATAATTAAGAACGGTCCGCCGCGTTTTGAAAGTCGCACTAAAGCGGTCACCATCGCCAATATGATTCCGATCGCGAACGAAATTAAGGCAATCGGGATGGTGTATTCAAACCCGGCCTTAACCAATTGGGGAGTTGAACTTTCAATAATTTGCCACATTTATAATCATCTCCTGCGTAAACACTGCATTGAATGGTATTAAAAAAGGTCGTCCTTAGAATTGACTAAAGGACGACCTTGATCGTTTTTCCACCTTTATTTACAAAATAGTTCACACTATTTTGCCTCTGGATCTTTATTAATAAAGATCAAGCGTGATAACGGTCCTGAACCCGAATTACCAGCTTTCACCAGCAATCAACTCGGAGCGCACTTCGTTAATTAATCAGGCCTATTCCTTTCATCGTCCAAATAGTCGCTGTCGCCTAATTAATCAATTACTTTCCTCTTCAATGTTTTCTTAATTAATAAGATAACATCTTAAGATTATCGCCTAGTTAATAAATTGTCAAGCAGAACCACTTGCTTCCGTCTTGGCAATTATTTTGGCTGATGATAAAATTAAGTCGAGAAGTGAAGTCGCTTGATTAAAGTTATGTATCTGGTCGCGTTAGTACTGTTTATCAGCACTTTTTGGGATGAATTTAGTCACTCGGTTCGTTTTCACCCCAAAATTCCCGAGTTGTTTGGTCACCAGTTAGCCGAACACTTAAATGATGAAGTCGAATTTATGGACCGTCTAACCGGCTACGAGTTTGAGGATTATACCG
>CAKQCC010000084.1 GCA_934216625.1 uncultured Lactobacillaceae bacterium | reverse complement strand
GTAATCGATTGATCGGCCAACTAGAGTGTACTCGTTATGATTTATTAAACCAAATTTATTCTTGGATTATTAAAATATTTCCATTGTATCAGCGTTATGTTCCTGAATACTTACGCCGTAGGCGTAACGTTAGTAAGGCTAAACTAACAGATGTTCAAGTAATTGCATTAATGTGTTGGCAAGTGGAATTAAAAATTACAGTTCAAACTAGATTTTATTCGTTATTAAAACGAATAATTTCACCCAACAAACTTCCGGAACGCTCAAGATTCAATCGGATTTGTAATCACGATGGAGTAATGATTCAAATAATTCGGTATAAACTAGTCTGTAATAAAGTCCATCCAAGATATACGATCATTGATAGTTTACCAATGCCTTTGTGTAAACCAATCCGCAATTTCAGAGCAAAAGTATTTACTGGCTATGCCAGTAAAGGCTATAACTCAACTAAAAAAATGTTTTTTTACGGATTTAAGGGTAGTTTTGAAGTTGATGGAAATTCAGGAATCGTTATGGCTTATACACTTACTGAAGCTTCGCTTCATGATATAAAGATGGTAAAGACACTAGTTAATCAATATCCATGCCGAAAAATTCTAGCCGACGAAGGTTATATTAGTAAACGATTAAAATCTGAGTTGGCTAAATTAGGAATTTGGTTTTGGACTCCTAAACGTAAAAATATGAAGCCTTATCATTATAATGACAGATTTCTAAGACGACTACGTCGTCGGATTGAAACCGTATCTTCTGGACTAGAATCATTATTTAATATTGAAAATAATCGCGGACGTTCATTAGCTGGCTTTCAAACTAGACTTGAGCAGTGTTTATTAGTTGATACTTTGAGAAAAATTAACTAGCACAACGCGTAATTTAGTACGAAAAAATAAACGTAATCTTAAAACTGAGCATCTATTTTAAAGCCAACGTAATCATTGTTTTGCTAACCGGTGAAACTTTTATTAACGATTTGGTTACTTAACTCTTTGGGATCAAGTTTATTTTTATTTTAGTTTCAATTTATTTGTTAATTAGTACGAATAATGCGTGTTATGCTAGCTAGCACAACGCGCATTTAATACTTATTAATAATAAAATTTTTAGATAAAATTAAACATTTAATTCACAAAGTAAATCTATTTTCCACTCACATAAGCTTCATTATCGGCAATCATCCGTTTCGCCCGATGAACAATTCCGAAATGATACATTACCCCAGAAATTACCAGGAAAAAGATCGGGCCAATTACAGTCCAAAAGGCTGTTGAGTACTGATGAGATAATAATGGTTCAATGATGTTCATCACAACCCCAAAGGTCATTGAGATTAATAAAACACCGACCGTTAAATAAACTGAGAATTTACTGTGAAAGAAAACGATTTTCCGGTCTAAATCATGCCGTTTTTTGAATAAAACGAAGCCAACTACAATAAAGAAATAAGGTGCGACCGCACTAATGTTACCCATGTCAACAATAATCTGGTAAAACTGCTGACCACTATTACCGGTAACCGAAATCAATGCTAAAGCCAAAACAATTAAGCCACATTCAATCCACATCGCACCAGCTGGCATCCCATGCCGGTTAAATTGAGCAATTTTCTCCGGCCATAGATCCTTAGATGATCCAGCAATTAAACCTTTTATCGGCGAATAAATCGTAATGGTCAGGAAACCAATTAACGGCAAAAAGCCGGTAATGCATAAAATTCGGTTCATGACTCCACCTAAAGTCAAACCAGTCACGTTTGACCAACCAAGACTGCGAGCTAGACCGACCCCTAAATTATTCATAAGGTAAAAGCCATTATTGTATAAATTAACGCCGGGTTTCCCCATGACTTGATTCCAGTTGGTTGCTAAGCCACAAATGAAGATTCCCAAAACATACAGGGTCATTTCAATGATAGCTGTCCAGATCATGGCTTTGGGAAACTGCTTTTGCGGATGTTTCATTTTATCAATCATGCCGCTGGTGGATTCCATTCCGGAATAAGCAAACATCGCATAAATAATAAAAGACATTACCGTAATCGGTGATTGAAAAGCAGGACTTGGCGATTTAATAAAACTCTTAACACCATGAATCGGTTGCGCAATTTGACCGTTCCGTAACGCAATCACGATCGAAGCAATAATAAAAATACCGATTACTGATAGAGAAACAATTCCAGCAATCATCGCGGTAAGCGCAATCTTGTGCACCCCTTTCGTGGCAAAGTAAGTACTAGCCACAATGAAAACAATTCCTAATAAGGCTTCAATCTCATTATTGTTCAAAAAGCCTAGCTGCCAATGTTGGCTAGTATCAGTCCCATGAACGGCACCCGAGAAATTAATACCTAGACCCGTCACGTTTTGCAAAAGATTAACTACAAAACTAGCAATCCAAACAAAAGTACCGATAAAGGCCCATTTTTCACCAAACGAATCAATTAACCAGGTATAAAAACCACCGTGGTCTTTCTTTAGTGCACCGCTATATTCAGCGAATATCATGGCTAACGGAAATAAAAACACAATTGCACAAATGACGTACCAGATAATACTAGCGTACCCCATCTGATTATAACCACTAACTACGTTACTAAAGCCGAATTCAGTCGCTAAAACAATTAAAATTAATTTACCAACCGAAAGTGATTGATTTTTCTTACTATTTAGCATATTTTCATCCTCTAAATTTATATCATCTTTGACAAAAATTCCTGTGCTGATTTGGTTTTCGGGTGCGTAAAGAACGTCTGAGGGGTTGATTTCTCCTGAATTTTACCCTGGTTCAGGTACCAGATTTGGTTAGAAACCTCTTTAGCAAACGCCATTTCGTGCGTCACGATAATCATCGTCATGTGCTGTTTAGCCAAATGTTTCATGACGCCCAAAACTTCACCCACCATCTGTGGATCTAAAGCCGAAGTCGGTTCATCGAACAGCATGACTTTTGGGTGCATCGCCAGTGCCCGGACGATCGCAACCCGTTGCGCTTGGCCACCCGATAAGGTGCTCGGGTAAACCCCAGCCTTGTCAGCCAGTCCAACCGTTTTCAGCAAATCCATCGCTTGCGATTTAGCTGTGTCTTTATCAATGCCCTTAACTTTAATCGGTGCCAAAGTAATGTTTTTCAAAATGGTTTTGTTTTTAAAGAGATTAAAGCTTTGAAAAACGGTTCCAATTTTGGTCCTTAAATGAACCAGTTGCTTACTGGAACTCTGGGTCAAATCTTGGCCATCCAAAATCACTTGACCACTGGTCGGTTTACCTAACATATTGATACACCGGATAAAAGTGCTTTTACCAACCCCGGACGGCCCGATCAATGAGATCACGTCACCCTGATTAACGGTGGCGTTAATGTGATTTAAAACAACATGATGATTAAACTCTTTGGTTAAATCTTTAATTTTAATTAGCGCTGTCATGATTCATCTTTCCTTCCGCGTACTTCATTACTCTGGACATTGCGAACGTAAATACGAAGTAAATTACCATAATAACGATAATCGGTGCGACACCTCGATAAGTATCGGCTTGAATGATCTTCATCTGATACATCAATTCACCAACACCGATCGTTGATACTAATGAACTATCTTTAAACAAGGTAATGAATTCATTGCCTAAAGCTGGCCAAATGTTCTTGAAAGCCTGGGGCAAAACGATGTATCGCATAGCCTGAGCTTTTGATAGGCCAAGTGACAATGCCGCTTCGTTTTGACCCTCGTCAACCGAGTCAATACCGGCCCGAATGATTTCAGCCACGTACGCACCGGAATTAATTCCGCCGGCGATCATGCCTGAAGCCAAAGCGGAAAGGTTGAAGACCGAACCTAAGCCGAAGTACAGGAACATGATTTGAACTAGCATCGGCGTGCCCCGGATAAATTCAATGTAAACGACGGCAATTGCGTGTAAGATCCAGTTATGACTAAGCCGCATCAAAGCAAAGATGACACCTAAAATCACACCCATAATCACGGCCACGATTGAAATCATGATCGTTAATTTAAGGCCTTGGGCAAAGAAGCCCCGGTAGCTCCACATCGTGGACCAAACCGA
>CAKQCC010000083.1 GCA_934216625.1 uncultured Lactobacillaceae bacterium | reverse complement strand
GTGTTCGACGAAGTAACTTTAGCGTGCCTGGCTTGATCGGCTAAGCAGACCGACTGAGCCATACGCCACGTGACCAGCTGACCCATAATCCGCATCGAAACTAATTTATTGTTCATTCGGATCGTGTTAGAAAACTTAGCGTCTCCAGCTCCCGAAGCACTATTCAATAGCAACTTCCGCAGTAATTGCTGGATATTAATGACGTTCCAGTCGTGACTATTTTTACGATATTTTTTCAACTGATGTTTCAAACGTAAGCGCTCAACATAAATGTGATGGTATTCATCAACCGGTTCATCATGGGGCCACATGATCCCTAGGCGGGAAATCAGCATCGGGTAATAACCACTAAAGTCTTCGTGGCTGACCCGATCCACCGAAACGTAGGAATAATCATCATTTAAGATGTAGCTGCTGCCCTGCGGATGTTTATACAATTGCGGCGGCTGTAAATCTCGCCATTCAGCACGATCACCGTTCCCCTTAACGTAGTCTTTGGTGTTCACCGTTATCTGGTGATGATTAATCGTGACCGTGGTTTGTTTTTCTTTCGCGACGTCGCCCGGTTTAACGTCGTGGCTAGTTTCGTTATCAGTAGAGAATAAACTGATCTGAACCTGTTTCGGCCGGAAGTTAGTTTTCAGCCAGGATTGAACCTTTTTCTTTAATAAGTAACGCCGGTAATCACGCTTGAATTTGCGGAGCTTGAATTCAACCCCGTGAATTCCACCGTAGCTGAACGTGGCGATCGTACCGGTTGAACTCCCGTCCCGGTGCAAGTACGGAATGTTGCCGTTCGTCTGGTGTAACAAACGCGTCATGTTAATTCCCGGGCCAATCTTTTCTTTTTGGCCCCGAATGTTGTATAAGGAGCGGGTCCCCGTCAGATGACTCAAGGTCAGATTAACGTTGTGGCCTTCCACGGTTTTATACAAGTCGTAAATTGGCCGAAACGTTTTGGCTAAACTGTGGTGCTGGCTAAAGACGTGAGTCGCGTCAGCCGGCGGATCCGCTGACAAATTAAACTTCCGGTCGACCTTCCGGCACCATCCCATCGTATCTTCCAAAACGTTAAACGGGTGATCGTGTTCTAAATGAATTTCGGGGTGCTTGCGCTTAAAAATCTTCAAAGCCCGTGGATCCGGAAATTCAAATTCGATATCCGGCCAATCCTGCATAGCGTGATACGGAGCAATCACGTTACTGATCAGTTTAGCCGAACTGGCGTCATCGGTCAGCGGGCTGAACCGTAAGTGATTCGACGCAACCCAAACGTCCTGCGGATCAGCATTCGCCCTAATTTTAGGGTACATCCCCCGCGAATATTGGTTAATCCGTAAAATTCGGTTAATCCTGGGAATCAATTCGTGAGGTGATTTAAATTGACGGGTTAACCTTCGGATTGATTTAAGCTGATAGCGACTAAGGGCCCGCTCCGGATTAAACGTGTACGTTAATTGGGGATACTTCTTCAGTAAAATCCGCCGCAACGTCAAGGCATCCTGGTATTCCGGCAGTTCAAAGACCTGTTTAGTGACCTGGACGTCAGAATTGTTGTAAGCAATCAAGTCTTTAAGCTGGGTCAAATTAGTAATTAACTTGGTGTTTGCGGTAACGTGTTTCGATTCCAAGATCTGCCAGCCCTTCATACCGGCAATCCGCTTCAGCGGGACGAATTTCATGTGCTCATTCAGGTTGGCAACGTCTAAATAACGGTTACTGGTCAGCCAGCCCTTATAAATCCAGTATGCCGGATTATCGATTCGAGCAAAGAAATTCGAACTGTTGGCTTTAGCTTGCGATTGCAAATCTGGCTGGTGCTGAAGTAACTGCGGCATGGTTCGTTTGTACCTAGTAAACAATCGGTCGTTATTCCGACGCAGAAATTCGGGGGTTAAAATTCGGTGAAGCAGATCATCTCGCTCGCTTCGTGATTCTTCAGTCCGGGGAACCGACCAAGTCTTCAGATTCAACCGTGAATCTTTCCGGCATAACCCATCCAAGTAGTTTCGGGCGTAACGATTATGAACGATCGTCCCCAAAAAGGCAGCGATCATGGTCAAATCGTAATTATCGGAATTAAAGCCCATCGTGATTCCGTAACGCTTCGGATCTTTCCGGTACATTGGGTCGGTCCGCTTGACCGTGTAATAAGCAAACGCTAGATTACCGGGGCCGGTGTAATCACGACCGGCAAAGAGTTCCTGGTCATACTGTTCCGGAGCGACCCACCTGGCGCGCGGTCGGGTGTGATTCCGGTTAGCGTAGTTAGCGGCCGCGTCGGAAACCGGATGAACCTGACCCGCTGCGTTAACGTAATTAAGGGCACTGTTGTGGGACGGCGTTAAGCCCCAGAACAAGCAATAACGTTGCAAATTAGCGGGCCGTCTAAGGTTATAAAAATTAATCCGCAACGAACGAGCTTGATCTTTCGCTAATTTACGCAAGTGATAATTTCGCTTTAAAATTTGGGCTTTAATTACGGCCGTGGTTTCCCGATCGAAATTTTGGTAACCGTTAACGTCACTTAAATAGTAAATTGCCGCCCGGCGTTGGTTCGGAAAATAATGAGTATCAACGTAAAGGTTCTGCAATGATTCAATATCAAAAATATTGTCGTTGGGTTGGTAATGATAAGCCATGGAATTCACTTTCCTTAATGATTATTAACCAGAACGGCGTGCATTCGGCTAAACTCTTTTTCAGAAATTTCGCAGCAACCACCGATCCACTTAGCGCCGGCGTTAATCCACTTCGGGGCGTCCCTTGAGAACACGTGCAAATCGGCTTTGCCAAACTTCTTGGTTCGGGGATCGTATTTGCCACCGGCGTTCGGTACCGCAACCAAGCTCTGATTAGTTTTAGCCGTCGCCTTGACGTACTGAATGGCGTCGACCGTCCAGGCGGGCTTAAAGCAGTTAAATCCGTAAGCGATCACCTGGGGCTGTTTTTCCAGAAACGACTGAACCGTTCTCAAATCAGTCCCGTCGCTAATGTGATGAGCGTCCCTCAACGAGCAGGTCACGTAGGCCGGAACGTCAGGAAAACGCCTGATTAACTTGCAGACCGCCTGAATCTCGTTAAAATTAGGCATCGTTTTGATCTGCAGAAGGTCGCAACCGGCTTCAATTAACCACTTAATCCTGTCAGCGTGGAAATCAACGTATTGTTGCTCGGTCAAACGATAGTTACCGGTGTATTCAGAACCATCGGCCAGATAAGCGCCGTACGGGCCAACCGCCCCGCCGATCCATTTCCGTTGCGGAGTGTCACTATCGTTACGAGCTTTCTGTGCCAACTGAACCGATTCTTTAATGTACTTTTCGGCAGCGGCCTTCGAATAGCCAGCTTCTAGAAAGCCTTTCGGGTCGGCTTGGTACGAATCAGTTGAAGTGACGTTCGATCCGGCGTTAAAGTACGCCAAATTGGTTTGGTAAACCAAGTCAGGCCGGTCGATCAAAGCTTTCGCGGTCCACAACTGGTTATTCAAATTATAGCCACGTTCCTTTAAACCGAGCCCCATTGCACTGTCAATCAAAATTACTCTTTGCTTTTGACACCATTCAGTAAATTTTTTCATAATTATTTATTCCCCTTTGATTTTTGCCAAATTAAATCGCCAAAATAAAGCACTAAGGTAAACGGGATCCCGACCACTAACGCAATTCGTTGCTTGGGATCAAATCCGCAGCCGATAATTGAAACCACGCACAGGATAATTACGAGCCAAGGGATTAACGGGTACCAGGGAACCCGATACTTCAATTCTGACGAATGATGACCGCGTTTTAAAAATCGTTTCCGAAAACTAAGCTGGGCCCAGCCGATCGCGATCCAAACGATAATCACGGCAAACGCCGATAACGCCGTCAAACCAACGTAAACCGTCTTCGCGGCAAAGATGCTGGAAAACAGTGAAAGCAAGCCACCGGCAATTGTCATCACTAACCCCCACGTTGGCAAGCCGCGGCGGTTCAATTTAGCCAGTGGCTTAGGTAATTCATGCTGATTCGCTAGCGACCAGATCATCCGGGAAGCCGCGTATACACTCGAATCTGCTGCCGAAAAT
>CAKQCC010000082.1 GCA_934216625.1 uncultured Lactobacillaceae bacterium | reverse complement strand
TTAAAATTAATTTTTTGATAATTGATCAATAGCCAAATTAACAAAAAACTAATTACGATAATCGTACTAATTACGTGGCTATAAACTAAAAGAATAACGCCCACGGAAATTTTTAACCAGTTTGACTTTCCTTTCAAGAGATCTAAAAAGCCGAAAATAACTAGGGGCATTACCACATAACTTGATACCACTCCTAAATCCATATTTACAAAATTAAACGCCAAAAATTGGAAAGACATTCCGTAAGTAATTGCGAACAAATAGCTAACTGAAGAATTATGGTAAGTACCATAACTACTGTAATAAGCAATCATTAATGAGCAAAATAAATTAAAGATGAAAAATGAATCAATTACTAAAACTTTAGATTTGATTAAGAATGAAAGTAATACACATGGAATTAAATTTAGATCAGGATATAAAGCCATTGTAGCGCCATGAGCATAATTAAAATTAAATAATGGGAATAAATCACCATGCTGGAAGGCTAATTTCAATTCAAAAATTCTTCTTAAATGAAACTGCATGTCCCACGCACCCATCACTGTATGGGTTCTAAGTAACAAAAGGCACCCTAGTATCGATATGCCACAAAAGGATAAAATAACAACTGAATTATTAAATACTTTTCTCAAAACAAAATCTCTACTTTCTAAAGATTATTAATACGCCTTGATGAACAGAGCCACTGATAACACCAATGCGCAAGCAGCGATGATCCATTTCATGACTTTTTCGTTAACGTGACGAACGATGATTGGGCCCAGATAGCCGCCGATTAGCATCCCGATTCCGAGTGGCAACACTAATGGCCAGTAGACATTAGCCCGTAAGGCAAAGACAATTACCGACACAATGCTGCCGCCCATGATTGAAATGTTTCGGATGGCGTTGTAAACGTGGAAACTGCTGTGGCTGGTGACTGACAGAAGCGCCAAGAACACAACGCCAGAAGCGGCACCGAAATATCCGCAGTAGATTCCCATCAGGAAAATGGCGAAGAACGCCCCACTTTCTAGCCAGCGCTTGGTCCTATCACTAAAGTGATGCTGGATTTTGCTTTTCGGTTTCACAATCAAGAATGCCGCAATCAGCACGAAAAACGGCACGATTTTTTCAAACGACGTGCTGGATTCAACCGACACAATCAGACTACCGATTAAAGCACCCACGAAAATCAGGCAAAAATAAATCAGTGTCTCTTTGCCGTGGTGTTTAATGTCCTTTAGGGAAGAAAAGAACGAACCGATCCCGATAAAGACTTCGGACGTTAAATTTGTGACGTTACACACCACCGACGGCAAGCCGGTCACCAGTAAGCAAGAGTACGAAATCAATGACGCAATTCCGGCCATCGTCCCGAGGATTCCGGCTAAAATGCCGATTGGGAAAAACAATAAGATTTCAGCTAAACTAATGGTATCACCCCAAATTAATCATTCTAAAAGTCCGGTAATAATGCCGCCAACGACCACTAGCGCCAATCCGGACAAAGTATAAATCATTTGGCGCTTGGTCTTGTGTTCGTGCAAAATGACGATCCCGTTGAACGTTGACACCACGACCGCCATTTGAGAAAGCGTGAAGCCGGTTGAAACCCCGTTAATCATTAACGAGATTAGATAACACAGAGTTCCGGTACCGGAATTAACCCCGGTCACAATGTTTTTCAGCGTAATTTTCCCAAATAATAAGGATTTAATTCGGTGACGATTAATCAGTAAAGCAAAGACAATCGCTGCTAAGACCATGCCAAGTGCTTGCGGCGGGTAAGCTGACCAGCCGGAAGTTTTGGGAATTTTAGGTAACGTTGAGCAGCTAACGAAACCGAAGCCAGAGCCGACTAGCAACCAAAATAGTGATTTCAAAAACGCTCGCCGATCTTTAATTGCTCGGCTCTTCCCGGTCCGTGACGTTAAATAAACGCCACCTAAAATTAGCAAAATGGCTAGGCCACCCAGAAGTTTGGCAGTACTACTTGGCCAGCTGCCGAAGAATGCCACGCCAACCAGGTTCACACCGATTAACTGAATTCCGGACGCGATCGGATTCGTTACGGCAACCCCTAAAACTGGGAAAGCACTGTACCACATCAGCTGACCGAATGACCAGGCGGCCCCAGCTAAAGCGTTCCAGCCAAAGTCAGCCATCGTAATCGGCGGTCGCTTAATAATCATTACTAAAACTGCCGCTAAAAAAGCTCCATAGGTGGTTCCGACTAACTGCTGAATCGGCTTACCACCGCAGCGATTGGCCCATACCGGAGTAAAGCCCCAAATCAAAGCTGGCAAGAGTCCAAGTAAAATTTTCATAAAATACCCCACTCAAAACAAAAATTTTAAATCAATTTAATTTTTGGAATTATGATAACCGACCGCGATCTTTCTTCTGACTCGACACGGCGAACCAAACGCCACCACGTCAGCGGGAATATCATGAGTAACCGTACTGCCGGCACCGATGACCGAATGCTGACCAATCGTAACGCCACCCTTAATAAAACAATTGGCACCAATCCAGACGTCGTCGCCAATCGTGATCGGGGCGCTAGTCATCATGCCCTTCTGGCGACCGCGGTAGTTAATCGGGTGACCGGAGCAAGCCAAACAGACGTGCGGACCGATCATCACGCCCTTTCCGAACGTCACCGGTGACGTGTCCAAAATCACGGCTCCGTAATTTAAGAACGCAAAGTCGTGAAAACGAACGTTAAACCCGTAATCGCAATGAAACGGCGGGTTAATCATCGGGTGAGCCGTCGTTTGAAACAATTTTTTCAAAATCAAAAATTGCCGTTGGTGATTTAGGGGGTCCGTTTGGTTAAACCGCCAGCAAAGGTGGTAGGCCCGTTGCTGACGTTGCATTGGCATTCGATCGTAAACGATCGAATAAGGTTTCCGCGTCTGCATTAATTGATAAGAATTCATTTGGATTCACAATCTTCTTTTCATTCAATTATATGTAATCTAATTAACGTTAATTCTCAGAAAAATTTAACTGCCAAAACACCCAACAGCAAAATCACTAACCCGGCGTACTTCCGCCAGTCGATGACCCGCTTCGGGTTATCAAGCAAGCCGAATTTATCGATTACGGAGCTGCCGATCATGTTACCGAGTAAAACTAACACCACCGCGGTTCCGGTCCCGATCAAAGGCGCCAAGAACAAGTTGCCGACCGTGTAAGCGGCGCCCAGGAAACCACCGAGCCAGATGTACCAGGGATTGCCTTTGCCAACGGCCCATTTCACGTGATTGAAATCGTGTTCTAAGATACCGACCGCAACTAACATAATTATCGCACCGTTTACAAAAGAAAACGCCCCGGCACTGATCGGTGAAGTCAACGTTCGATTTAGAGCACCGTTAGTGGAAGTCTGCAACGCTAAAATCACTCCGGTAATGATGCCTAATCCTTGCCAGAGCACGATTTTAGTACCAACCGGACTAGCTTCAGCCTGGTCAGTTTTGTTTCTGGCGACCACTAAGTAAACACCGAAGAAAATCACGGCAATTCCCAGTAACCGCAACCAGCTGAACGAATGAACCGGTAAACCGAACCAGCCAAAATTATCAATCAGCATACTAGTTACGATCTGACCAACCAGCGGCATGATGATTGTCTGAACCGCACCTAAATGCGGCAGCAGCATAACGTTCAGCGTCAGCGCGACGTCACCCAGAAAGCCACCGAGCCAGGTCCACCACGGGTATTCGGTAAATTTACTGACCGAAAAGAACAGTGGTTGACCACTAATCAAACCTAAAACGACCATAAAAACGGCGGCTACGCACATCGAAATTGTGGACGCTAAGTACGGTGATTTAACCCGAAACCGTAGCTCCGAATTAATCGAAGTTTGAATTGGTAACGCTAGTCCAGCAATGATTCCAACTAAAAAGATCAAACATTTCAACACCTCACTACATTTTAATTATATCATTTTCGTTTTAGTTAAATCTTGAATTTTTAAGCTAAATTTTATATTATAATAAACGAGAGTTAAAGGTAAAGAATTAATTTAAAGTGTCATATAACTAATACATAATAATTATTAGCTCATTCCCGTCCTCTTTTAAACCGAGATTAAAGTGTCCTATAATTAATACATAATAATTATTTTCAAGTTAGCGTGATATTTACTAAACGGGATTAAAGTGTCCTAT
>CAKQCC010000081.1 GCA_934216625.1 uncultured Lactobacillaceae bacterium | reverse complement strand
CTCTCCCCTATACCCAATAAGTTTAGTAGATCCTTCTCCTGTAATTTCAACACTTAAAAATTCTTTTTCTATTTTAATTTCATATTTTGTATTTTCAAAATTTTTAAGAAAATCATTTTTAGTTAGTGCTGCAGTTTTATTTTCACTAGGGTTGGGTGCTAATCTAAATTCGGTTTCGGCTCATCGAAGCCATCATTATTATCGAAAAGTAAGAACGTTTCGCACTAGACGTCATCGTCCAGAGCGTCGAAAGGTTCGTAGAGTTCATCACGTTAGTAACCGAAGCCAAATGGCGATTCGAACGTTGCACGACGTTAATCGTTCACGACGTCATTACGGGCTGCGGCCGTTAAAAGAGACTCGTTCAATGAATCGTTTAGCGACCAAACGGGCTAAACAGTTAATTAATAACTTTAGTCATTATAATCGAAATGGCCAAATTAATTACCAGATCGATGCCCGAAAAATGCGGATCAAATTAGGCAATCATAGTGGAGAAAATATTGCAAATGCCGGAATGGGTAACGAAAACATGGAAGGAATTGAATACCATCCCCACAACGGGGCCGAAATGGCCGATATGGATCATGACTCAATGATGAACCATGACGCTCAATCAAATTGGGGTCACCGCCGCAATATTCTGGACCCGAATTTTAAGCTAATCGGAATTGGGGTTCGGCGTTCCGGTAGTCAATATTATTTAGCTGAAGATTTCGGCAGATAAATTAATGGTAATCGATTTCAAGATGCGTTAGAATCGAATCGTTTCAAACTTAAAAAATTTAGTTAGGGTGTCGAAGGTGCAATTAACCGTTTTAGTCTTGGGAATCTTGGTTCTCCTGTTCCTAATTGTCAAGTGTAAATTAAATACATTCGTTTCTTTAATTGTCACGGCAATTTTAGTAGCTTTAGGATTAGGAATGAATCCGGCCCAGATTGGGAATTCAATCAAAAACGGAATTGGCGGAGCACTAGGTGAACTCGTGATCATCTTTGGCTTTGGAGCCGTAATTGGTCGCTTGGTTTCTGACGCCGGTGGTTCTTACCGAATTGCCCAGACCCTAATTAAACGATTTGGCAAACGACGCCTCCAGTGGGCGATCGCGGCTGCTTCGTTTATCATTGGGATGTCGCTGTTCTTTGAAGTTGGCTTAGTGCTGCTGACTCCCATTGTTTTCGCAATTGCGCTTGAAGCCCGGATCCCGTTTTCTTATTTAGGAATCCCGATGGCCGCTGCCTTGTCAGCAACCCAAGGGTTCTTGCCACCGCAACCAGCACCGACGGCAGTTGCGACGGCTTTGAATGCTAATATTGGTAAGACTTTATTACTGGGGATTATCGTTGCAATTCCGTGTGCAATTATCGCGGGCCCGTTGTTTGCAAAATTAGCTCGTCGTTACACTCCGAACGTTTTTATTATTAAAAAATCATTACCGGCACTTGGCAAGATGCACAATTTTAAGTTAAGCGAAACCCCAAAATTCGGGATTTCAGCGTTAACGTCTTTGTTGCCGGTAATCTTTATGGCGATCGCCACGATTTATCAGTTAATCTTTGACGGTGGCAAAGTTCCGAAAGATCCTCACGGGATTGACGCAATTTTCGTCGCACTTGGTAACCCGATTTTAGTAATGGTGATTTCGCTTTTATTCGCAATTTGGTCAATGGGCTTTCACCGTGGCAAAACGATGAATGACATTTCCAAAGCAATTAAAAAAGCGGTTGATTCAATCGCAATGCTGCTTTTCATTATTGGTGGCGGCTCGGCCTTTAAACAAGTCTTAATCGACGGTGGCGTTGGTACCGCCATTCAACACTTGGTAATGCACGCTCATTTGTCACCGTTAGTTTTGGGCTGGTTAATTGCGGTGATTCTGCGAATTTCGTTAGGTTCAGCAATGGTTTCTGGAATGACGGCTGCCGGATTGGTAACCCCGATTATGCATGCTTCAAGTGTCGACCCGGTTTTAATGGTCTTAGCAATTGGAGCTGGTTCCTTGGCGGCTTCACACGTGAACGACACCGGCTTTTGGATGTTTAAGGAATATTTTGATTTAACCGTTGGTGAAACCTTGAAAACTTGGACCGTCTTGGAAACCGTGATTTCGGTCGTTGGCTTAATGATGGTCCTGTTGCTTAACGCTACGGTTGGTTAAGGTTAAAAGGTGACCGGTTTTGAATTATAAGTTAACCAAATTGAGTAAACGAATGTCTTATGTTTTACGGCACCATCCCGAAAAAATTGACATTAGTTTAGATCATTACGGTCGAGTTAATTTAAATCAGATGATTCAAAAATTTAATCAGCATTATGGGACCCCGATTAACCGAAAAATAATTCTGAAAATTATGAAATTGAGTAGTAAGCAGCGGTTTGCAATTGAAGGTCCTAACATTCGGGCTTTATACGGACACAGCGTTCCGGGAATTAAACCGCTTTCGGTTCCTAAAACGCCGCCCCAAATCTTATATCACGGGACTACTCACCGGGCTGCTGGCTTGATTCGAACCGAAGGAATCAAGAAGAGGGCTCGGGATATGGTTTGTCTTTCTAAAACCGTTGAAATGGCTTGCCAGGTTGGTAAACGCCGGGATCCACATCCGGTTGTTTTTAAAGTTGAAGCTCGTCAGGCTGATCACGACGGCTTAACTTTTTACCCAACCGCTAGTGGGGTGTGGTTGGTTGATTACGTTCCACCTAAATATTTAGAATTGAATTGACAAATATAAATAGGAAGTAACATCTACAATGAAGTTATTTCAAATGATCCATTTGAATTCTAATCAACCAGCTCGTAAGCAGCGATTGATGGATACGCTTTTGAAAAACGGGATAACTTGTTTTGGGGTTGGTCCCCATTTGATTGTAATTGACGAAAAACCTGAAGGATCCCGTCACGCCTTTCAAGATCGCAAATTATTAAAGAATGATATTCAAGCTCGAATGAAAAAAGCTGGTGCGGAATTATTGCAATTTGATTCGCGAGCTTTTCATAGCTTTAAACGGGCTCTGTCTAAAGAGTACGTTTTTAAACACGCTACTAAAACCTCAATGACGTATCACTCTAAAACTCAACCAGCTTCGTTTACGGTTTACCAAAACGGTCGTTTAAAGACTTCTAAAGATTTATTGGATGTTGCTTTAATGGTGAATTTAGTCAGAATCTGCTACGGTGAAAAGCCAAAAAATCCGGCGAATTCACTTTAAATTTAAATTAATCCTTGACATTTCTTTAAATTAAGTTTATATTAATAATTGTTGTCGGGTTAATCATGAGTAGGTAGCTCAATTTGTAGAGCACCTGGTTCTTTACCAGGGAGATTGTGGTCCAATTCCATGCCTACTCATACATATGAAGCCAGTTTTAGCTGGCCTTTTTTCTTACCTAAAGTTGATTTGAGATAAATAATTTAATTCAAGGAGATTTTGAAATGGGTTTGAATGAATCTGCCGTCATCATTAAGGGATTAATTATTCGAAAAATTCATGGACATGCGGCACTTAACACTAGAAACATTTTTAATTTAATGGTTAAACCCGGCTTGAAGATGATTGGCACTAATGAAGCAATTAATTCGTTGCCGAAAGTTGGTAGCATTGTTAAGATTCGGACCCGTTTTGGGTTGCGGAGCCTAGTGATTATTAACGATCACCCGACTAAACTTCAATTTAATTCACGGATTAAAAACGTTTTTGCTTGTACTCGTGAGCATTTAATGAGTCCGCAGCTAATTCATGATTTTAAATCGTTTATGCAAGCTCATCAGCTTCAGGTTCCTAAATTAGCTAATCAAATGTACGTGGTAGAAGGTTACCATTACGGATTACAAAAGGGCAAACCGTTTGTCAACACGACTAAGCCTTACAATTTCTTGGTGACCAATTTAACTGGCCATCTTGAGTGGATGAAAGTTGGTCATAGCGCTAGCGTTTTAACCCAGCGAGGCAAGTCATTATTGATTATTCACCAGATTAAGACCATTACGGATCCAGATCAGCAAAAACAAGCTCTCCAGCATAAACCGGTAATTACGTTCCATAATTACGGAATTAAGAATAATTGGATTGCTAAAATTTATCGGAACGTAGTTTTAAAATCGGATCATTAAATTGATTTAGCATTTTATAACTTTATACTTAGAGTTATGGGTGAATCTTGAGTAGGT
>CAKQCC010000080.1 GCA_934216625.1 uncultured Lactobacillaceae bacterium | reverse complement strand
TGCCAAGTCACTGGTTTCCTAAACTGTATCGCCAGTTGTTTTTGCTTCCGCAATGGCAAACCGCTCGGGTAATTGCGGTAACTTTGAACACTAGAATTGAACTGGAAACTGGACCAATTATTCGACAAGCTAATCGTCAGCACAAACGGGTCGTAGTGCCTAAAATCTTGCCAAAACGACGAATGGAATTTGATTATCTTAACGCTTCGAGTCACTTGATTTTCAATCAATTTGGAATTCGGGAAGTTGCTAATCCAAATTCGGTCAATCGTGACCAAATTAATTTATTCGTAGTACCCGGCCTTGGTTTTGCGCTGGAGACTCACGATCGCCTCGGTTTCGGCGGTGGTTACTATGATCGCTATTTACGAACGGCTCGTGGCTTTAAAGTTGCTTTAGCGATGCCACCGCAATTATTTAATCGACCGGCATGGCCAGTTGAAAGTACCGATGTCAAGTTAGACTTAATTTTGCGTTAATTGGTGGTTTTTGAATGCTTAATCAATTGAAGCGTCAACTTAACGTTACCGATTGGTTATTACTGATTATGGTTGGCGTGTATTTAGACTTCACCATTTGTGGCGGAACCGCTAATCCTGAAAATTTAATTCGTTTTGGAGCTAAAGCTGATCCACTAATTCAACAAGGTCAGTGGTGGCGTCTGATTACGCCGATCTTTCTTCATTTGAATTTTACGCACATTCTGTTTAACGGAATTACGTTATATTTTCTGGGAATTCAAATTGAACGGTGGTTAGGTCATTGGCGCTACTTACTGTTGTTTATGATTTCCGGTGTGGTTGGCAATTCAACCAGTTTTGCTTTTAACAGTGACTTGTCAGCCGGTGCCAGCGGTGCAATCTTTGGTTTACTGGGTGCCTTTATAATGATCGGAATCGTTGGCTGGCAAGATCAACAGATCAGATCGATGACGAAAGTGTTTTCGGGCTTTATTTTGCTTAATTTAGCGACCGACGTTATGACGACCGGGATTGACGTTGCTAACCACCTGGGTGGTTTGTTAGCTGGCTTTTTAATTAGTTGGTGCTTAGGCGTGCCCGGGGTTAAATCTAATCGTAAAGTTCAGATTTTAGCGCTTTTGGGATTAATCATTTTTGAGATTGTGGTTTTAAACTATGGATTCGAAAGTTGAGATAAGTCAATGAAAACACTTTATGACGTTCAACAACTTCTGGAAAAATTCGGAATTTTAGTTTACGTTGGCAAACGAATGTGGGATATTGAAGTAATGGCACTTGAAATTGATGGCCTTCACCGCTCTCACGTAATCAGTAATCGTCAATTTATACAAGCTAAATTAATTTTGAACCGTGAACACCGTTATGAAGTTCGTCGGGCTCGTGACCATCATGAGTCAGTTAAAGGAATTTAAAGGAGGGTCCGGTTAATTTGTCTAACCTGATTTTGACTATTTTATTATTAATCTTAATTTTGGCCTGGGTAGCTTGGTTAGTCTTTAATCACTATCGAGTTCGAAAAGTTGCGAAGCTAATTACCGAAAAGGATTTTATTCGGGGCAAACGTCGGGCCCAGATCATTGATCTTCGCGAACGGAAGAATTTCAACGCTGGTCATATTTTGGGAGCGCGGAACATGCCGTATTCGACATTCCGCCATTTTTACAGTAGTATTCGACGTGATCTGCCGGTCTTCTTGTATGATCAGAGCACGGCGTTGAGCGGTCGAGCGGCACTTTTTTTGCACAAAAAAGGTTACCGAAATTTATCAATTTTAAAAGAAGGCTACCGAAATTGGAGCGGCAAGACCAAGAAGCAAGATTTTTAGGTTATGAAACGTGCTCTAATTTTGGTGGGCCCAACCGCCGTTGGTAAAACTAAACTTTCGCTTCGTTTAGCGCATTGGCTGAATGGCGAAGTGATTTCTTGTGATTCAATGCAGGTTTATCGCTATTTGAACATTGGTACCGCAAAATTGATGCCAGAGGATCGTGAAGGCATTCCGCATCATTTAATCGACATTCGCACGATTTATCAACGCTACGCCGTGACTGATTTCATAGCTGATGCGCTTCGGCTGATTGATCAGATTACGGCGCGGGGCCGTTTACCAATCGTGGTCGGTGGCAGTAATCTTTACCTTCAATCGTTACTGGATGATTTTTCGTTCGGTGGTGATCGTTTTAAAGGCTTCGGACTACGGAAACGGCTTAAATATTTTGCTGAAATGAAGGGATCGGTCACGCTCTGGAAACGTTTGGCACGGGTTGATCCCCAATCAGCGCGTCAGATCCCTCATCAAAACGTCCGACGGGTTGGTCGGGCCCTGGAAGTTTATTTGCGGACCGGTCGGCAATTCTCACAGCAGAAGCTGATCCGTCGTAAGGGAATTAATTTCTTGGTAATCGGATTGCGAACTAAACGTGCTTTACTTTATCAGCGAATTAATCGTCGGGTTGACGTAATGATGAAGGCCGGCTTATTGACTGAAGCAAAGTGGTTATTTGACTGTGGTGGAGCTGCTTTACCAGCTGGAATGGGCATCGGTTATCATGAACTATATCCGTATTTTAAGCACCAGATTTCTTTAGATCGGGCCGTTCAATTGATTAAACGTGATTCTAGGCATTACGCGAAACGACAGTTAACCTGGTTTCGAAATCAAATGCGGGTTAACTGGTTTGATTTGATTCAAAATCCACAATCAGTGAAATCTTTGCGGAAATTGATTGTTCAATGGCTGCGATAAGCGATAAAATAATAGTAATGAATTTAATTAAGGGGCATTAGAAATAATGGAGCAAGGTCAACAAAAAAGTATTGATCAAAAAAATGATCATGCTTTAAGTCAAGCGCTGAATCAAAAGATTAATTATCTTAAACAGCTGAAGACGGCACTTAGGGACCATAATGATTTACTCATTTATAAGTTACTGGATGCCAAACGGTATTATGAAATGATTACCAATCGTCGTCATCCGTCTAATTACCTTTTTACTAATTTAGCGTCTGATCTGCAAAGCCAATTAAGTCATTATTTGAGCAATCAGTTAATTAATTATTTGGGTCAGATTTACCCGTTCTTTTATTATGATGAATACCAGCTTGGTCGATTTAAGATCTATTTTGGAAACTGGTGGGATCATAAACTGTTTGGAAAACTCGACGCGGTCAAAATTCAATTTACGTTTAATCAAACCGAGTACGATAAACTGAAAAAAACGTTTACTTCAAAGACCACTAATTATCAGGTTAATTCACAAAAGATTAGTCAAATTAAAAAGGTTAATCGACGTTTAAAGCGGTTGCTGGCTTCTCAAAACAAACGAAATCAGTTAAAGAAACGGCTTCGGAACCAACTTAAAGCCGCAAATTCCAAAAATAAATTACCGTGGGAATCGAATAAGGCTAAAATTCAGCATCAGCAGATTTTGAATCAATTAAGCCACTTAACGAATCGAGACGAAAAAGCGGTTAATGCCAAGAACCAGATCCAGAAAAACGAAAGTCAGATTTTGAATTTGTCAAAAGAAGACACGATTTTAAGTTACGAGAAGCAAAGTATTTTAGAAGTGTTCGGTAGTTTTGACCGATTTGTTCAGAGTAATCAGCATTTATATCAAAATTACCTCTCTAATCTGAGAGCTAATAATTCTGATATTGATAAATCAGTAACCAAGACTAACAAGACTGATTCTAATGAACAAGCTCAGGAATCTGAAGGTGAAGATAAAGATGAGTAGTATTAACCGAAGCATCCAAAATTACAATTTTGCGCTAAAGGCTGGATTAAAAAATGGTGAGAATTTTACCCGTTTGATGGATCAATTAATGTCGACTGATCAAACGAAGGCCCTGTTGTCCTCAGCCAAACAATTAGTCAGTTACCATCTTGACACGAATTACGTTACGTTTCCTCATCAATACAGTAATGCTGATTATTATTTGATCTTTATGGATCGCTTACTGGCGCTTCATGATGATTCTAAACAGATGAAGTTAGTCTTTAAGAATCGGCGTTTACACCAGATTGTTAACGCCATTGGCCCTCATGATACTTTTAGTTTCGACCTTAGTCTGGATCAAAAGTATGATAACGGGGCTTACTATCAAGACGAAATTCATCACGAGGGTCTGTTTTACTTTAACTTAAACCGGAAAGTGTTGCGGTTCAGCAGTCATGCTCTAACCGAATTACTGGTGATTGATTTTTATCATC
>CAKQCC010000079.1 GCA_934216625.1 uncultured Lactobacillaceae bacterium | reverse complement strand
GGCACCGGATTTACGAAGTGATAGTGGCGGATTGGACTCGTCAATCGGTTCATTATACTCGCCAGCAATTGACGTTCGGGCCCAAATTATTGCAGTCTAAGGGCCCCGTTTTTAACCGGAAGTGGCGAGCGGAAGCTAATCATTTGCAATCAATTATTAACCAGATTAAGCAATCCCAAAATCGGCGATCGATAACGAGAATTAAAATTTTACGAAAACGAATTCAATTAATTAAGAAGGTTCTTTAAATTTGCGAGTTAACGATTTAATACAACGGTTTTTAAAATTTGCGCCCGCTAAAATTGCGGTAAAGGGTGACCCGATTGGTCTGCAGCTGGGTTCATTAGCAGCTCCGGTTCACCGGGTCATGACCACGCTTGACGTTCGACCTGAAGTGGTGGACGAGGCGATCCAGAAGCACGTCGATTTGATTTTTGCCCATCACCCGGCGATGTTTCATCCCGTTCACAGTTTTAATTTGGCAGTTCCCCAAAATCAGATGTACGCTAAGATCTTGGCCCATCACATTAACGTTTACGCAGCCCACAGCAATCTAGACAGCGCTAACGGCGGTATGAATGATTGGCTTGCTGCCCAGATTCATTTGACCCGCGTTCAAGGGCTGGTTCCGGCATACCGTGATGCTCGCGCTAGTTATTCAATGGGTCGAGTGGGTGAATTACCGCATCCCGTTTCGGTGATCCAGTTTGCTGAACGGTGCAAAAAGATTTTTAACGTCCAGGGACTCCGGTTGGTTAGTCAGCACCCTCATCAGCAGATTCACCGGGTCGCAATCTTAGGCGGCAGCGGTGACCAGTTCTATCCCGAAGCTTTGCGGAATCATGCCCAAGTGTACGTTACCGGCGACGTCTATTACCACACGGCCCACGGGATGCTAGCAAACGGGTTATCGGTAATTGATCCCGGCCATCACATTGAAGCAATTTGCATTCCACGACTAGCCCAGCTATTTCAAAAGTGGTCCCGCCAATTTCACTGGCCGATTCAAGTGATTCAATCCCAAGTTAATACGGATCCGTTTACTTTTTTATAAATATTGGTCAATAATGGTCAAATTATTTTACCTTAGTTAATTTTTCTGATAAGATACTACTGAATCGATATCTAAGTAACGATTATTTAGCAGGTGATAATAATGAATTCAGATTTAACGAATGCGGTTCAGCAGGCTCTGGGGCAAGCCCAGTTAATTACTGCAAACCGTAAACAGCAACAGATTGGGGTTGCTCAATTATTCAAATTCTTGGTTCAGCCCGGCAATCTGCTTCGTCAGATTTATGCTCAGTTAGGGATTGACCTTAAGGATTTGAATCATCAGTTAGACCAGGAGATTGATGCGGTTCCGGTGGTGAGCGGCAACGTTCAGTATGGTCGTTCGATTTCACCGAATCTGTATCATTTGTTACAGCAGGCCAGCGCAATTAAGAAAAAGTTAGGCGACGAATACGTTGCCATTGATACTTTATCACTGGCTTTAATGAAAGTTCAAAACGAGCCGTTGGTCAATTATTTGAGTCAACACGGTGTGACTTATCAGAAATTACTCAAGATTATTCATAAAATCCGCGGGGGTGAAAAAGTAGTGTCAAAAGATCAAGAAGCGGGTTACAACGCTTTAAAAAAATACGGAGTTGATTTAGTTAAAGAAGCTAAGCAAGGAAAGTTAGGTCCCGTGATCGGTCGGGACCAGGAAATCCTGGACGTCATTCGGATCTTGTCCCGGATGACTAAGGATAACCCGTTGCTATTGGGCAATCCAGGAGTTGGCAAAACCGCGATTGTTGAAGGCTTGGCCCGTCGAATGGCCGTCAACGACGTTCCCGATAATTTAAAGAATAAGATGCTTTACGAACTTGACATGAGTTCGCTAGTGGCTGGTGCTAAGTACCGTGGCCAGTTCGAAGGTCGGCTCAAATCGGTCTTAAAAGCCGTCAAGAAATCAAAGGGTAAAATCATCATGTTCATTGATGAAATTCACACCATCGTCGGTGCTGGCAGCAGCGAAGGCGGGATGGATGCCGGAAACATCCTGAAACCAATGCTGGCCCGTGGCGAATTACACTTGATCGGTGCAACCACCCTTGATGATTACCATAAATACATGGAAAAAGATAAAGCGCTCGACCGTCGTTTCGAACGGGTAATGGTTAAAGAACCGTCAGTTGAAGACACCATTACGATCCTGCGGGGATTAAAAGAACGGTTCGAGGTTCATCACGGCGTTAAGATTCACGATAACGCCATTGTAGCGGCAGCTAAGATGTCAAATCGTTATATTCCGGATCGTTATTTGCCCGATAAAGCGATTGATTTAGTTGACGAAGCTTCCGCCACGATTCGGGTTCAGATGAATTCAAAACCGGCTTCATTGGATCAGGCGAACCGGTCCCTAATTCGACAAAAGGTTGAATTAACGGCTTTAAAGGGTGAAACCGATGACGCTTCCAGGAAGCGACTTAAAGCTTTGAAACCGAAAATCGCGGAAACCCAAGAAAAAGTCAATAATTTGAACGCGCGTTGGCAACGTGAAAAGAGCGTAATTGACCGGGTTGGCAAGGAACGCACTCGTTTACATCAAGCCAAGAATGATTTGAAGCAGGCCGAGAGTCACTATGATTTAAACCGAGCTGCCGTTTTGAAGCACGGGACGATTCCGAAGATTCAGGCTGCTTTACGGAAGATGGCTTCGAATGACCATTCTAAAGACTGGTTAGTTAGTCAATCGGTGACCAGCAACGAGATTGCGTCGGTTGTCAGTGAAGAAACCGGGATCCCGGTAACCCGATTAGTGCAGGGCGAACGAGAAAAGTTGCTCCATTTGCCGGCTAATTTGCACAAGCGCGTTGTTGGCCAGGACGAAGCCGTTGATGCCGTATCCAACGCGGTTTTGCGGGCTCGAGCTGGTCTGCAGGACCCGAGCCGACCGCTTGGTTCGTTTCTGTTCTTGGGACCGACCGGAGTTGGTAAAACTGAATTGGCGAAGGCTTTGGCCCAGAACCTCTTTGATTCCGAAAAACAGATGGTCAGAATTGACATGTCTGAATACATGGAAAAAGCTTCCGTATCTCGCTTGGTCGGCGCCGCTCCCGGATACGTTGGCTATCAAGAGGGCGGTCAGTTGACCGAAGCGGTTCGCCGGCATCCGTACACGATTGTCCTACTGGATGAAATTGAGAAGGCGCACCCTGACGTCTTTAACATTTTACTTCAAGTCTTGGACGATGGCCGTTTAACTGATGGTCAGGGTCACACGGTTGATTTTAAGAACACCATCATTATTATGACTTCGAATTTGGGTTCTGATTTGTTACTGAAAGGTACCGATCAGAATGGCAACATCAGTTCTAAGTGCAAGCAGCAAGTCAATGCTTTGTTGAAACGAAGCTTTAAGCCCGAATTCTTGAACCGGATTGATGATAAAATTATGTTTAAACCACTGACTCTGAACGATGTCGAAAAGATCGTCACGAAGCTAATTCGTGAAGTCAACGCCCGACTTGAAGTTAAAAACATGACGATTTCAATTACACCGTCCGCTCGACACTGGATTGCGAAAGGCGGTTACAGTCCCCAGTACGGTGCCCGGCCGTTACAGAGATTCATCACGAATTATGTTGAAACGCCGATCGCTAAAATGATTATTGCCGGAAAAACCCATCCGCATGATCAAATTGTGGTTGGCTTGGCTAACGATCACTTAACGTTCGGAATCAATCATTTAAGTTAAAAATAAAAACCAGACAAATTAAAAAAGCCCCTGATTGATAAAATCAGGGGCTTTTTTAGACAATTATGATTTTAGCTTCGTTGCATGAAAGCACGTAAACCATTCACCGCAATTACGGCCACTACGGCACTAATGATGCCTGATAGTACGTAATTGGCCGGCGTTCCCGCTAGAGCACTACCGATATAGCCAATAATCATGCCAAAAATGAAGGCCCAAAAAATTACGGTTAAATTTGCGGCAATTAAACGCATGTTTAGCCACCTCACAATCACAAAATTTCACTACGAACTAATTGTATCATTAAACCCCCGGTTTCGGTAATTTTGTGATACAATATTAATGAAGATCCTAGTTAGAAAGGTTTGATGATCATGACTAAATTTACGACAGCCAGCAGTGCTCGTGCGTACCTCACTAATTCCGATGTTTCGTTCACGATTGAAGACCTTAACGAAATTTCCGACAAGACGGTAATCGAACTTGCGA
>CAKQCC010000078.1 GCA_934216625.1 uncultured Lactobacillaceae bacterium | reverse complement strand
TGGCGGGACTGCCACCGATTACCGCAAACGTTACTAATTTAACTTCACAAGCACTGCTTTGCGTCGGTTCGTTATTTTCGTCGCTAAAGGACATTAAGCACCATTATAAAAAAACGCTGCTTTACTTCTGCTTACTGTTAGTCGGCGCCGTGCTCGGCACGATCATCGTGCTGATTGAATCCAGTTCGTCATTCGCCAAAATCGTGCCGTTTTTCGTGTTGATTGCCACTTGTCTGATCCTAAAACCTAAAAGTAAACACCCTAAAATCGCCAGTCCCAGAAAAGCGTTCTGGATTAAAGTCGGAACGCTGATGGCCGTTTTCCTGTTAGGCATTTACTGTGCTTACTTCGGTGCTGGCTCCGGAATCGTCTTCTTGGCGCTGATGGCAATCGTCAGCCACGAAAAGTTCAGGACTTACAACTCAATCCGGAACGTCGCGGTTAGCGGACCCGCCATCATTTCAGCCGTCGTCTACGCCATCAAAGCCCCGGTTGACTGGTTCATCGTGGTCCCGCTGGGTATTGGAATGTTAATCGGCGGTTACTTAGGGCCCATCATCGTTCGCCACGTTAACACCAAATCAATTCAGCGGTTCGTGGTACTGTGCGGATTAATTTTAACGATTTACTTATTCACCAAAGCTTACTAATAATTCGGATAAATCCGATTAAGTTTAGTAATGATTCGGTGATCAAATGTCTTACAACCTTTTTTGGCGTAGCATGATTGAGCATCGCGGATCGCCCACATCCGAATTAGCTGTGCTTCTTGGCGCGTTAAATTTAAACATAATTCCTTTTTCATAATTAAAATTAAAACCGCTGATTTTTAATCAACGGTTTTTAAATTACTTTACAAAATCCGGTGCAAGCGTTTCAAGTGTCGGCTAATCATCACGGAAACGATTCCGACGATCGCCACAACCACACCTAGAAGGCCAACCGAGGCGTAAGCATGATTTTCACCAGTTTGGACCAACGTGTTACCAGACTGATTACCAAAAGTTGATTTACTTTGATGAGAATGATCGGTAACCGACTTAGCTTCAGCGTGCTTCTGATTTTTATAGTTACTCTTTTTAGAAGTTTTTTGACTACCGCCGGGAAACGATGACGTTAATCCAGAAGTAATGTCAGATTGGCCATTAGAACTGGCGCTGACCGAACTAACGGCTGGAACTGCTAGCAACGTCACTAGCGCAACTAAACCGATTATTAAGTTTCGTTTAATTTTCACGTAAATCGCGACCTTTCTAAAATAATCCTTAAGTTAAGTATAGCAAAAGTTGATTTAATAGTTAATCCTATTACGAAAGAAGTTTTAACAATGAAGTGGCAAACCCTGACCTTCAATCAAATGTCAAATTATCAGTTATGGCAAATATATCACGCTCGGGACCAAGTCTTCGTGACTGAAGAAAAGATTGCTTACCCGGACGCCGATTCAATTGATTTACGAGCTCATCACCTACTGGGCATTAACAATTTGGGTCAATTAATCGCTTACGCTCGATTCTTCACTAACCAGAATTGTGTTTCGTTCGGTCGAGTCTTGACCGTTAAAAGCGTCCGCGGTCAAGGTTACGGTAAATTTTTAATGAAGCATCTGCTAGCCGCAATCAACCAATCTTATCCAAAGCGAAAAATCGTAATTAACGCACAAGCCGATAAAACTGGTTTTTATCAAAAATTTGGTTTCAAAGTGGTCAGCAAGCCCTTTCAAATTGCGGGACTTAAACACGTTAGAATGGCTAAATAAATTATTTAGTAAGCCGTTTCAATTCGGCAGCCAATTTTTGTTTCAGCGTTCCGTCGCGCTTTTTGTGATACCAATATTTCGGCTCCAGCCAGTATTTTTTTTATATAACCACACCGGCAGTTTTCGGCGAATCAACGGTTCGCTGGCGTAGCGTGGAAAAACGTGAGCGTGCAAATACGGACTGGTGTTACCCAGGATTTCATAATTAATTCGGGTAGCCGAAGTACAACGTAGCAACGCGTCACCAACTAGGCTCATGTCCAGCAAATACATCTGACGGTCTTTCAAAGTTAAACCATTTAATGAGCTCACCGCCCGTTTAGGCAGAACAATACAATACCCCGGCAAGAATTGGGTGCGACCCATGATGACGTTAGCGCCTTTTAAACGTGAAACTAAATTTGGATTTTGACCACGTTCGGCAGACTGAATAGCATTTTTAATGGAATCCATTGTTTAATCCTTTCACAATTTTAAACTTCGGTGCTCGGCTTTAAATTCTTTATCTAGCCGAATAATTTGCGAATACCGGTAACAATAAATCACGTGATCGTTAACGACGCCGGCGTCCTGCAAATAAGAATAAATAATTTTGGGACCGACGAATTTAAAACCCGCCCTTTTGAACCTGGGCAAATACAATTTGACAAAGTGCCTAGTCGGTAGCGCATAATTATGGTGTTTGCGGTGTGTCGTGGGCCGGTACTTCACCGGTTGCCAAGTCAGCTTCGATAATGAATCATGGTGCCGGTGAAGTCGAATTAAAATTCGGGCATTATGAACGGCTGCTTTAATTTTCATGTGATTGCGAATGATTTTGGGATTTTGAAATAATTTGTGTAGATAACGATGACTAACGTGAGCTAATTTTAACCAGGCAAAATTCTTAAAAGCCGAATCCATCGCGGCCCGTTTCTTCAAGACTGATTGCCAGCTTAAGCCGGCCTGAAACGTTTCCATGGTCAGGATTTCAAACAACTGACGCTCGTCAGTTTTGGGCACGCACCACTCTCGATCGTGAAACTGTCGGCTAAGCGGTCCCTTTTTAGCAAATGGACAAATCTTCAAGCAATCACTTTCTTAAATTCAAAAGATGGCTTTCAACAAATTCCAGAAGAAATCAATAATTAAGATTACAATGACTAATTTGACTAGTCCCCAAATTCCGAACTGACCCACGTAGCGAACCATGTTTCGAATGATCCAAATTAAAAAGATTGCGTGTAAAATGCCTAAGGTTTCCAAATTAATTCCCTCTTATTGCCGGTTTTCTCTTGACAAAGTGGATTATCTCATCATTCTGATAAAAATTATAAATTGAATTTACGTTAACTAATTTTTGAAAGCCTTAACCGAAACTCTTTTCATCTTAACCCAAGATGTCCAAATTACTTAAATTCATTTTGGCTTCATCCAAATCATGCTCGTTAATCGACGTTTCAAGTTCCTCAGCATCTTCCTTGGCACTAGTTAAATCATCAACGAGTTGATTGGAATCACCGTCATTATCGAAATCATTGTAATCGGGAGTCATTTTTAGGCCATAGTCGGCGCCGTAATACGGATTTCCTAAATCACTAGAGTTACCATAATCACCGGTGTTAAAATCCATTAAGCGTTCCGAAAGGTCACTGACCAGTGAATTGGCGTTGGAATCAGCATCTTGCCAATCATGACCTAACTGATGCTGACAAGTTTCGATTGAATCCAAATCATGCTGAAGCTGATTTAAATCAGTCTGGTGATTTTGTTCTTGATCAGCTTGCTCCAACGTTTGCCGAATCGAATTGATTAATTCGCTGGCTCGACCGCTTAAACTGTCTTCCGAATCATAATCTGAAAAGCCTAAGCCAAAATCATCATCATTGGACTGACCACTGGTTTGAGCTTGGTTAAGGTCGTTTTCAGCATTATCCAATGTCGATCGCAAACGATCGCGATCCATACTAACCGAATCTAAACTAGATCTGACGGTGTCAACTTCGGGAATGTACATAATAAAGCTCCTATCTATTAATTTGGCCCCGCTGGTACGAAGCGTTGTAGGCCTTAAAATCATGATCATGCAAAACGCGAGCGGCGTCGCTTAGCCAATTCGTATTTCGCAAAAACGCCCGGCCTTCTAAAATCAAATCAGCCTGATGGTTCCGCAGGATTGATTCGCAAAGGCCCGGATCGTCAAGCAAACCGACTGCCGATACCGGAATTTTGACGGCACGTTTCAAAGCCATCGAATACGGAACTTGATAACCATTATAAACCGGAATGTTCGGCTTTCGGTTGAGCAATGCCCCGGTCGAAGCGTCAATCAGACTAACACCGTCCCGTTCTAGCCACTGGGCAATCTGCTGGTAGTCGCGAACGGAATTTTGGACTTTTCCGTAAGCCGTGACCGACAAACGAACCCAGAGTGAACCGTGGTAGAACTGCCGAATTTTGCGAATAATTTCACCCAGCATCCGGTAACGATTTTGCAACGAGCCTCCGTATTGATCATGGCGGTGGTTAGTGGC
>CAKQCC010000077.1 GCA_934216625.1 uncultured Lactobacillaceae bacterium | reverse complement strand
AGCCATGATAGAAAAAAGAATTATTAATCTTGTTCATTCTAATTTCACTTTCGTTTTAAATAAAAAAGCCTGCCGGCAACTACCAACAAGCCCATTCAGTAGAACTCAAATTAACGTAATTTTCAATAAATCAACATTTTTAGTATAATTAATTAGTTGAAAACTTTCAAGTTTCCAATCAAACACTTAAAATGAAGAAAGATAAAACTAACGAAAGGAATTTGCAAGTTGGAAATTACTGATCACTCTGAAGTAAAAACCGATTGGCAAGCTAAATACCAAAAGGAACACGATCGAAAAAAGAAATTAAACAAGAAGAACAAAAAGGCTTTCAAACGAATCAAGAAACTAACCCAGGCTAACCAGGAACTTCAAAAGCAACTTGATCAGCTCAAAGCCCAAGCGTATCTTAAAGGTCACGATTACTTTTAAATTAAACGATAATGCTTCAAGGCGTTTACGATCCCGTTATTGTCATTTGAATCGGTAACGTAGCTTGCGAAATGCTTACACTGCGCATCAGCGTTAGCCATTGCGATTGAATGATCGACTTTCTCAAACATCGGGATGTCGTTATAGCCGTCGCCAAACGCGTAAGTCGGTAATCCAGTCAGGTGAAAATCATCCAAAACGTCTTGGATCCCGGTCGCTTTACTAACCCCGGCACGATTAATGTCCAAGACGTGGGGGTCATTCTGGGTAATGTCTAGCTTTCCCTGAAAACTTTTCCGATAATCATCAACATCGTTGCCATCGGTAAAAACGTTCAGAAAATTAACCGGGTGCTTTAGATAATAATACGGATCAACTTTAGCCCATTTAAAGTAACCACCGTAGCAGCTCCGGGTGTAACGATTAATCTTCGTGACTGCCACTCGGATTGCGTTTCGAAAACCAACCGCATCCCCGAGTTCGTTCGCTTTTTCTACCAGTTCCTTAACGACCCGCTTGCGAATGTTTTCGATCCGAATGGTTTGGTGATGTTTAATGTAGCTGCCGTTTTCGGTAATCAACGTATCAATCCCGGTAATTTCAATAATACTCTGAATTTCTTTAATGTTTCGGCCGGTACAAATTACCGGATCAACCTGCCGATTTTGCAACTCGTGAATGGCTGAAACACTGGATGGTAAAATTTGGTCATCACTCGTCAGAAGAGTTCCGTCTAAATCAAAAAAGACAACTGCTCGACACATACAACTTTCCTTTCGATCTTGAAATTATGATTTTGATTTTACACAAATCATCGGGAAAATTCAATTCTTAGTTCAGCAAGATGTGCAAGTTACCATCATCCAAAATGGTTCGACCCCTCTGGATCGCAAAACGGTCTTCTAAAAGATGAATTGCCGCCATCGTAAAGTTTCCGGCCGAAAATCTTCTGGCGACGATTACCTGATTCTGATCAATCATCAACCGGAAATTCGGTGTACTGCGCCGGTTAATCTGATCAACTTTGGTCAATAGCAGCATAACTTGTTCACGAGCTAAACGTTTAGCGTTCAGAAAATCAATTAAAATTTGTGAATGCTGATAAGAAAATAGCCGACCAAAAATAAATTGATTCACCGGGCGATGGTAATTAAGAAGCGTCAGCAAATAAGGAGTCTGGCAACACCGAATTCCCAAACGGTTAATCACTTGTGGAGTCGTCTTTGAAATCACGAACGACGGCTGATGATAATTAAAATGGTAGTGCAACACATGACCAATCTTTTGGGTCGCGGCCGATAAATGATACCGTCGATTCAGCTCAGAAACCATACTTTTAGTTTGGTTAGCCATTAAATATTTTTTCATTTCTTCATTTAAAGATTTAGCTGGCACGATAATCTTCCTTTAATTAATAATCAAAAAGGGATGATGAACCACTAATTCATCATCCCGCCCGCTTTCGATTTACCAAAGTTATCTAACTGGTCGCTGCTGACGAACCCGATTTACTGGCCTTGCCGGTTGAGGCCGACTAACGATTTTTAGTGTTTTCGCGGGATTAGCCGCCTGACGAATCACTTTACTAATTCGATATTGACCATTCTGCTTAACTAGAATTAATTTACAGTTATAACTAATTAACTTCAGTCGATCCTTTTTAGCGTTCTTGGTCCGTTGCAAGAATTGATAGCCAACGTTTAAATTAACTTGAACCTGGCGTTTAGTTTGATAAACTGATTTGATCTTCGGCACGATCGACTTAATCCCGATTCGGTCCCTTTGTTGCTGGGCCTTCAAAGCATTACAGCGTTGGTTGATCACAGAAAAACTGCGGTTGCTAATTCCACCAGCCAATAATTGGCTTAATTGGGCTGAGCCATCACTGATTTGACGAATTTTAGCTTGGTCAGAACTACCAACGAGCTTATTAATCCGGCCATAGAGTTTGTTAACCAAACGATTAATTTGAGCCCGTTGCCGACCGCTAACCTGATTACGATTAGCCGAATTGCTTTTAGCGTGATGACGACGATGGCCAACCATCGTCTGCTGACTGCTTTGGTAAGCTTCTTGTTGATTACGCTGATCCTGATAATGTTTAAAAGTCAGCCCACCAATCAAAAGCAAAATCACTATTACCACGGCAATTGATGACCAAATAATTAAATGACGATGCTGACGATAATATGAATCACCACCGTTGTACTGACGATTACCGCGATTACCATGATAACGCGGGGTTGGTCGGTGATATAAATTATGGTGATGATTAAAATTCGGGGTTGAACTTACGGACTGAATCGGTGATTCTGAATGACTAAAGCCGTTAGAATGAGCACTGGTCGGATTATAGCTAAATGATTGTCGATTAGTAGTCCGTTCAGCATCATGACTGGCTTGAGCACTAATCGAACTAAAGACCGTATCTAGACGATTCATTGGCGAAACTGAACTTGAAGATGACGAAGATTCCAAATGATTATGACGATCGATTGACGAGTTGAATAAATCTGAACCCAGCGGATCTGAATTTGCTGAATTTGAGCTTAAATCAAGCGAATTATGACTAGTCGGATGAGCACCCGAACTCTGCGAATGATTATTCACCCCGTATTCATCGTTGTAATGATTCAAGATGCGCCTATAATCATCAAGGGTCTTCTGATCAGGCCTCGAGTTATCAAGTCCATTCGGGTGGTCAAATAAATTATCACCACTGGAGCTATTGTTATTAGGATTATCACCTAAACTAGGATGTTGATCATTAGTTAACGGACTATTTTGATCGCGGTTTAATCCGTTGTCAACTCCGAATGAAGAATCAGCATGTTGATCCGAAGAAGCCGAATGACTAGAGTGGTTAAATTGATTAAGGATCGTTCGACTTTCCCAATTATTTGAATCATCGTTAATACTACTGTGATTTCCGGTTCCTTGATCGGTTCCTAAATCCTTTGAACTAGTTTCAGCAAAGTGAGCATGCCCCAAGCGGCTTGGATACCGAGAATCTTGACCATTAAATTGATTAGTTCGACGATTATTATAATTACCTTTCGACAAATTATCTGGATCAGGGCCAGTAAAATTAGAACTTAAACTGTTCTTTTTCCATCTGTCCATGCGTCGTTTCATAATTTACCTTCTTTATGGATACTAAGACCCAACTAAATTATCACTTAATTTATGTATTCAATTAACGAGTTCGCTGCCGGTAGTTTTTAAGCCGTTTCAGCACCGAACGAACTTTAGTCGTTAGCAAATCAATTGCAACCTGATTATGTCCGCCCTCCGGAATAATGACGTCAGCATAACGTTTCGTGGGCTCAATAAACTGGTGAAACATGGGGCGAACGGTCTCCAAATACTGCTGAATAATACTATCGAGCGTTCGGCCCCTTTCTTTAGTGTCCCGTTTCAACCGCCGGATTAAGCGAATGTCATCATCCGCATCAACGAAAACTTTAATATCCATCAAGTCCCGAATCCGCTTATCGTAAAGGGTTAAAATTCCTTCCAGAATAATGACGTCTTTCGGTTCCTGGTGATAAGTTCGCTTACTCCGGTTGTGAATCCGGTAATCATAAATTGGTTCGTCAACCGCGTGCCGATTCAATAGAGCCTTTAATTGGGCCAAAAGTAAATCATTGTCAAAAGCAAGCGGGTGATCGTAATTAGTCTTTCGGCGTTCTGCAGGTGATTTGTCAGATTGATCTTTATAATATGAATCCTCATGAATGATCATCAATGATTTATCAATTAGATTATGAAAGATCAGCCGGCTCACGGTCGTTTTACCGCTGCAAGAACCACCTGCCACCCCAATAATGATTGGGCGCTTCCGGTTAACTCTGTGCTTAAG
>CAKQCC010000076.1 GCA_934216625.1 uncultured Lactobacillaceae bacterium | reverse complement strand
CCGTGAAGCGCAACGTTTCCTTTCTTACCCGCGCGAACGTTAGGGGCGCCGCAAATAATCTGAATTGGTTGATCGCTGCCGACGTCCACCTGACAGATATTCAAATGATCGGCATTCGGATGTTTTTTAACGCTCAAAATCTTGCCAACCACAATCTTTTTTAACCCGTGATTCGGGTAAATGATGTCATCATATTCAACAACCGTTCGTTCGATCTTTTCGGCCAACTGCTGAACCGGAACGTTAATGTTTAAGTATTTTTTTAACCAATCGTAAGATAAACGCATCCAACTTCCTCCTTTAATTAAACTGATCCAAGAACCGTACGTCGTTTTGGTAAAAGTCACGAATGTCGTCAACGTTGTATTTCAACATTGCGAACCGGTCGATCCCTAAACCAAAGGCGAAGCCGTTATACTGATGATAATCAACCCCGGCGTTCTTTAACACGTTCGGGTGAACGATTCCGGCCCCCAGCATTTCAATCCAGCCGGTACCTTTGCAGACCGAGCAGCCTTTGCCGCCACAGTTCATACAGGTCATGTCAACTTCAAGTGACGGGTCAGTAAACGGAAAGTAACTGGGTCGCAAGCGAATGTCGTACTCATTTCCGAACATCTGGTGAATCAGGAATTCAAGGGTTCCCTTTAGATCAGCCATCGTAACGTGGCGACCAACTACTAAGCCTTCCATCTGGTGAAATTGATGGGAATGGGTCGCGTCATCATCATCGCGTCGGAACACTACTCCGGGTGAGACCATCTTCAACGGGCCTTTCGAGAAATCATGTTTCTCGAGCGTCCGGGCCTGCATTCCAGAAGTCTGGGTCCTTAGCAGGAGATCATTAGTGATGTAAAACGTGGCTTGCATGTCACGAGCTGGGTGTCCCTTCGGTAAATTCATCCGTTCAAAATTATATTCATCAGTTTCAACTTCATTACCTTCCAGGACTTGATAGCCCATGCCAACGAACAAGTCACAAATGTGATCCATTACCAGCTGAATCAAGTGGGGATGGCCATGGACAACGGGCGTTCCGGGAAGTGTCACGTCAATTTTTTCCCGTTTCAGTTCAGCATTTAAATGCTGCTGGGCTAATTGACGGCGCCGATCCTGCAATGCCGACTTCAGTTTGCTTTTAACCTGGTTCGCGTACTTGCCAACTACCGGCCGTTCCGAGACTGGCAGCTTGCCAATTCCCCGTAGGGTCTTAACAATCGGCCCTTTCTTGCCAAGCAAGCTGACCCTGATTTGGTGATCCAAAGTTTTAAGGTCAGTGGCATGCTTGATTTCACTTAAGCCTTGGTTCATCAACCGAGTTAAATTATCTTTTAACTTCATCTAATTTCCTCCTTATAAACAAAAAAGCCCCGTCCTCAAGGGACGAAGCAGCGCGGTACCACCCTTATTCATACGATTTGCGTACACACTTAATCTGATAACGGCCAGTACCGAACGTTTTTTAATTCAAACGTCAGTTCGGAAAACGAATTCGGTCATATACGACGAGTTCTCACTACTCCCGTCTTCCCTGTTAGACGTGGCCTACTACTCTTTCTTCAATACTTTTCAATCTAAATCATAAAATATTTAATTTAAGCGGTCAAGATTAATTTTTTAGTAATTTTTTAATGTCGTGACGTAAGGGCGTGAAGAACTCACGAACCGCGGCGTAATCATCAACTAAAGAAACCACGTAACTTTCCTTGTACTTGGGCCGGGCTAAAGTGAATCCCCACATGTGTTTCAAAATGATGTCCTTTTCTTTCGGCGTTAAATTTGTGATCCGTTCGGCGTTTCGCAACGCGACCCGGGGATGAATAAAGGAATGGGTCCCCAAGCTGAACTTCGTGGTTCGCCAATTATAATAAAATAGATCATGCAACAAGCCACCGCGGGCAGCCGCGCGAGCGTTCAAATGATAGCGTTTTGCGATTAGATAGCTAACGTAAGAAACGTAAATACAATGCGCCAACCGGTTCGAATGGTGATGATGAGTATAATGACGTAATTTTTGAACCGCCGGGTTTGCCAAAAGGTCCCCCACCGTTTTTAAATATCCATGATCAGAACGCCACTGGTTAGGTTTCATTACTGGGTCACGGATTTCAATTTGAACATCAAAATTCCGGCAGCAACCGCAACGTTTAACGATTCCGCACGGCCGGGAATCGGAATGTATAGATTACGGCTCGTTAATTGCAAAAGCGGTTTTTGCATTCCGTTGCCTTCGTTGCCCATCACCAGCGCAAAATCATTCGCAGGCCGAACCTTGCGATAATCGACGGCTTGCGGATCAAGGACCGTCCCGTAAACTGGTAAATGGTTTTGGATCAAATCCCGAATCCAGAATTTCAAATTACCGGATAAGACCCGTAAATGAAACTGACTGCCTTGCATCGCCCGAATCACCTTTGGATTATAAGCACTGGCGGTCCCAGCTCCCAAGACAACGCCTTTAAATCCGGCCGCATCAGCCGTTCTAACCATGGTCCCGATGTTGCCAGGATCTTGCACCTGATCCAGCAATAACCAAGCGCCGTGCTGAACTTGAGTCGGTTGAATCGCGGATTGACTAGGCAGACGCAAAACTGCGAAAATTCCTTGGGGATGAACGGTCGGTGCTAAGCGCCTGGCGACCCGTTCGGTAATTAAAATAACGTTCAAGCCGGCCAAAGCTTGATCGTGAAGCTGAAGCTGCTTTTGGGTTACCAAAACCGCCAGGATCGGCTGATGAGTGGCAATCGCGCTACCCACCAGATGCCAGCTTTCGATTAAATAAGCCTGGGCCTTCTTGCGGGCACTTTTGTGAGTTAAGCGACTCCAAATTTTAATTTTCTTGTTTTGAGTTGATCGAATTACTTTCATGTTTAATTTCACCAGTTCAATTTTACCACATCTGCCCAGTTAATTTTGTTATGATAATAATTAGGAAGGGACGTAATCGATTGAATTCTGGATTACAAACTAAACTAATCCTGGTGTCAGGACGAGTGCAGGGGGTCGGTTTTCGCTGGGCCACTTATCAAGTTGCCCGGGAGAATCAGATCACCGGGTCAGTTGCTAACCTCGCCAATGGCCAAGTCAGGATCATCGCTCAAGCTCATTCGCAGCAGCTCGCTAAATTCATTAAAGCCATTAAAGCTTCACCGACTCCGTACGGACTAGTGAGCCAGGTCAAAATCAAATCAATCCCGCTCGTTGACTGTTCTAGTTTCACCATTAAAAAACGCTAATGTTATAATTTGGTTATTGACAATTTTCGAAAACCAATTATGAGGAGATAATTAAAATTAAGAATCGACTTAAGCATTGTGGAATCATTGCCGCCTTAGGCAGTTTAGCTTTACTATTAAGCGGCTGCGTTAGAACCACTTCAAGTGGTCATCCCTACGGCATCGTGTATGACTATTTGGCGATTCCGGGTCAAAAGATCATGGGAATCATTGCCAAATTCGTTGGCGGCTACGGCTGGGCAATCATCGTTTTAACCGCGCTGGTCCGGTTAGTTCTAATGCCGCTGATGATCAGTCAAATCAAGAAAGCCACCGTAATGCAAGAAAAGATGAGCTACGTTCACCCCCAGCTAAAGGCAATTCAATCTCAACTGCGTAACGCTAAAAACCAAGCTGAGCGAATGGCCGCTAACCAGAAACTAATGGCGCTTTACCGAAATAACGGCATCAGCATGACCGGGGGGATTGGCTGTCTGCCGCTGCTAATTCAACTCCCGATTTTTGCCGGGCTCTACGCCGCGATCCGTTATTCACCGCAGCTTGCCCACACCGTCTTCATGGGTATCAGTCTGGGGCAGCGAAGCATGCTGTTCGCGGTCCTTTCGTTTCTGATCTACATCGGCCAAGCTTACTTATCATTAATCGGCGTTCCTAAATCACAAAAGAAGCAAATGAAAATGATGCTCTTCTTTAGCCCGGTCATGATTTTCGTAGTTACCATCAGTTCCCCGGCCGGGCTTGGCATTTACTTCTTCATCGGTGGAATCTTTGCTTGTTTACAGACCGTTATCATTAATTTGTACCGACCGAAAATTAGGCGCCAGGTTGCTGCACAAGCTAAGAAGCATCCCGTTAAACCGATTAAACCAATTCAGCCCAAGGTACCTCAGCAATCACAAAAACTAAGCCAGTCAAATCAGCAAACGAAACTTCATCAATTAAACCGCAAGCGAAACGCTGGCAAACAAAAGTAATTCTAAGCTAAAATAACGTAAACAAAAATCAGCCCTAAAATTTAGGACTGATTTTTTTACATCATTTCAAGTCTGTGAATCCGCTGATCCAAAGGCGGATGCGTATCAAATAAAT
>CAKQCC010000075.1 GCA_934216625.1 uncultured Lactobacillaceae bacterium | reverse complement strand
TAGCGTGGTTAATTCTAGTGATCTTGATCAAGACCGGTGAATTGAAAGCCACGCTGAACCAAAACTTACGGGTCTCGCCGAAAATCCCAACGTGGATTAATCATTGGCTAGCTCCGATAATATTACTCTCGATTGGAATTTTTTGCCCGTGGCTGGCGGTTCTATTGTCAGGCGGACTTGATTTGACGCTGGTCATTTTGGCTCACCGGAGCCGCGGCCCAGTTAATTGGCTGGCTTTAATTCGAAACGAAGATCGCCGGATTCATAATTTGGACGCAATCTTTAATTTGTTCATTGACGTTCCCAACTTTGGCAGTTCGGTTAGCCGGCGTCGTTATTTAAACTGGTTATTTGACTTGATTCGATTTACTCCGAATAACGCTTATTTATATTTATATTCACACGGCTTCGTCCGGGATAAAGAATTTAGCGGCCTTTATTTTCGTCTAACCATCATTGGAGCCTTAATTTTGTGGTGGGCTCCGGGAACCTATTTACCGTTGTTACTTGGGATCCTTTTTATTTACTTAATTGCGTTTCAGATCATCCCGTTTTATTTTCAATTCGAAGATAACGCTTTTGTTCATATTTACCCGATTGCGTCAAATCAGCGTTTAAATGATTTTCGAAAAATGATTGTTAGCCTGCTGGGGTTAACCGGTCTGCTGTTTGTTCTAGCGTTTGGCTTGTCATCTGCTGACTGGCCGTTAATTTTCGGACTGTTGATTATTTTAGCGGTCGAAATTATTTGGATCGTAGCTTGGGACGTACCTCATCAGATTAATAAGCATCAAATCGATTAAGAAGGTAATTTTATGCGTGCTAGACATAAAAAGTGGGCGGCACCGTACATTCGGCAGCACCCCAATTTAATTACTACTTACGCCGAAAAGTGGCGTGGTAAGTGGCAGCAGCGTTTTGACCGTCACCAACCATTAGAATTAGAGATTGGAACTGGAAAGGGCCGGTTCATTGCGACGATCGCTAAATTGAACCCACAAATTAACTTTATCGGGATCGAAATTGAAGAATCGATTATCGCCATGGCACTGAAAAAAGTGGTAGCGGCTCGTTTAAAAAATGTTCAGTTGATTGAAGGTAACGCCAACGTTACTTACAACTTCTTTAGTCCCCATACGGTTCAGTGCTTGTACCTAAATTTTTCTGATCCCTGGCCCAAACGTCGGCATACTAAACGCCGGTTGACTTCGCCACACTTCCTGGATCAATATTATGAGATCTTGGCACCGAAAGCCCCGATTAAATTTAAGACCGATAACCGAAATTTCTTTGAATATTCCTTAAAGAGTTTTAATCACCGCGGGTTAATTTTTGATGACGTGACCCTTGATCTTCACCACAGTCCTGAAGATGCTCATAATATTATGACCGAATACGAAGCCAAAACAATGCATAAGGGACCTATTTATCGATTGGTGGCTCATTTTCCAATCCGGTCGTCAAATGATGACTAATAAGTTATAATAATTTTGTGAGTAGTTAAATTTTCGAATCGTTAATAAATGAAAGAAGCTTAGGTATGTTAGCTGCAGGTTATAATCCAGATCAAATGGGCGATATCTTGGTCGTAATTCTTCACCAGGATACTCCCCACCAGCAGGTTAAAATTAATCATGGGGTCGTAAAAATTTTCGACCCGGATTCCAAAGTAACGCTAGGGTTTAATTTCTTGAACGCTAGTCATGTTTTACCGAATTTGAAGGGTCAAGATGGTCAGATTCACTTGAGCTCTGATGATTTGAAGCACTTGAACCACCAGATTCAGCGAGCTGGTTTCAGTGATCAATTACAGCTTGATCGGGATCCCAAATTTGTGGTGGGACTGGTGAAAAGCGTTAAAAAACATCCTGACTCGGATCGGTTAACCATTACGCAAACGGAAATCGATCGTCACCAGACCGTTCAGATCGTCAGCGGGTCACCTAATATGCGAAAAGGAATCAAAGTCGTAGTGGCTAAGATCGGTGCGATGATGCCGAACGGAATGATCATTTGGCCCGGAAGTTTAAAGGGAGTCAAGAGTAACGGAATGATCTGTGCCGGCTATGAACTTCGGATCCCGGGAGCTCCCCAGCATCCTGGTGCTTTAGTTTTGCCTGATTCTTATCAAGTTGGGGAACGTTTTGACTTTAAGCAAGCCGCTAATTTGTTTAAATAGTTTAAGGATCGAGAATGAATGTCACATTACGATGGCCCAGCGTTTTACCGTAAATTTTTACACGCGGGAGCAGTAAATAAAATTAATAAGCATCGCTCACGGATTCATCAACGGACTGAACGCTCGCATCAGGCCCGGCGTTCTAAATTTGCGTCGGCAACCCAACGACAGGACTTTAACAAATTTAAACCGGTTCACAAGTCGGGAGATCAAGTTGATTTACAAAACAACCCAATTGCTAGAATTACGGCTGCTTTCAAACCGCGTCGTGATTATTCGTCGCCAAATCAGCAGCCAGATTTCGTGACCGCTAAGCAGCATCATCGTCATCAAGTTACTGACCAGTATCACCGAATGGCGAAGGAATTAATGCCTGACCGAAATCAATGGGTAATGTTGTCACAATTCGTAAATAGTTCCGCCGATTCGCACCCGCGTCGGGCTTCAATTCGATCAGCTTCGGTTAACGCTAATCCCCAAATTTCGGTTCGAAATCATAACTTTCGGTTAGCGTCGAGTCAGTCGACATCTCCGAAGCGATTACGTCGGTCATCAACCAATTCAGTTCCTGACCAGCCCGATTCCGAAAGCGGTCGTTTCTCAAGCAATTCGGTTGCTTCAGCGTCATCGTCCTCGTCTTCAGATCAGCATCGAGCTGAACGTTCCGGTGAAAGTCAGGTCCCCAGTGCGCATTTGGCTTCAGTCCTGAAAGCCGCTAGTGGTAGTATTTATAATCATTTGACCCGGTTCAAAAGCCTAAATGCTAATCATCAACGTTCACGCGCCACAAGTCTTGCAACACACCGTCACGGAATTAAAAATCGTCAACGGTTACTTCGACGTAAAGTTAGGTACGCGAGTCATCAATCGAGTTCAAGCGCGGTTCCGCATTTGAATGAACAAAATTCTCCGACACTGGATCAGAATCAATCGGCCGAAGTTCACCACAACATTGATTATCATCCGGCGTCCGGTTATCGCTTTCCCGATCATAGTTTGCTGGTGGCGCCGAAACACCGTGACGATCGTGAGCTTGATCAATGGATTATGCGCAAGGCGGAAGTTTTGAACAAAACTCTGAAAGCTTTTCGGGTTGACGCCCAGGTGGTGGACTGGACTAACGGGCCGACGGTTACCCAGTTTCAGATTAAGCTGCACTTGGGAGTTAAGGTTAGCAAAATTAACCATTTATCTGACGATTTAAAGATGGCTCTGGCCGCTAAAGACATTCGGATTCAGGCGCCAATTCCCGGAAAAACCACTTGCGGGATTGAGATTCCTAATCCTGAACCGCGACCGGTAATGCTTTCGGAAGTGGTTAATTCACCAGCTTTCCGCAACAGTAATTCTGATTTTACGGTTGCGCTGGGGGTCGATCTTTCTGGTCAGCCACGGGTGACTGATTTAAGGAAGATGCCGCACGGTTTAATCGCCGGAGCAACTGGTTCCGGAAAAAGTGTTTTCATCAACAGTTTGCTAATTTCGTTGTTGTATAAAGCAACTCCGGAAGAATTGAGAATGATTCTGATTGACCCGAAGGCGGTTGAACTGGCACCTTACAACCGGATTCCGCATTTACTTTCGCCGGTGATTTCGGAACCCAAACAGGCCGCGGCAGCTTTGAAATGGACCGTTAAAGAGATGAACCAGCGTTACGAAAAACTGGCGGCCGCCGGAGTGCGAAATATCGAGCAATTTAATCAAAAGGCCGAAAAGCACCAGCAGCCGCAACTGAAGATGCCTTACATCCTGATTGTGATTGATGAATTAGCTGATTTAATGACGGTTGCGAGTGACGAAGTTGAGACCTACATCGTTCGGATTACCCAAAAGGCCCGAGCGGCCGGAATTCATCTGATCGTTGCAACCCAACGGCCTAGTGTTGACGTGGTTACCGGAACGATTAAGAACAATATTCCGACCCGGGTGGCCTTCATGGTTTCAAGTCAAGTTGATTCCAGAACCATCATTGATCAGTCGGGAGCTGAACGCCTGCTTGGCAAAGGTGATATGCTTTATTTAGGCAGCGGTAGCAGTCATCCGGTTCGTTTGCAGGGCTGTTTCGTTAGCAGTCATGAAGTTGACCGGGTGGTTGGCTTCGTTAGGAATCAACAACCTGCTCATTACGCGTTTCAGCCGGGTTCATTATTGAAGAAAGTTAATCAAATTAAGAACCAGGATTCTTTAATGCCAAGGGTACTGGCTTATCTTTCACAGGAAAAACAAATTTCAACGTCCAAGT
>CAKQCC010000074.1 GCA_934216625.1 uncultured Lactobacillaceae bacterium | reverse complement strand
GGTGCCCAAAATCAGAATGATCACATTAATTACCACGGTAATTTGAACGTTAACGATGGTGGAACCCTGAACATTGATTACACTAAACATTTGAAAGATGACAAAGCAGCTGCCGAAAACTATGATCATGGTAAATATCGGCAATATTATAATGATTTGCCAGCTAACGTTGTGTTACTACGGGGTGCTTCTAAGATCAACGCCAGTCATTTGGGAACGATTCGGGTTGACGTCAGTAATATGCAGCCTCGACCTTATATGACCACAATTAACAACGTGAAATTTCCAGCCACTAGTTTGGTTACGCTATCTAATCAGTCGACAGTTAACGCAGCTCCTGACTCGGTGATTCGTTTGATTGCCCAGCGCTACGTCCCGCATACCGTTGGCAAGCGCGATGAAAAAGAGTTTCAAGCTGGTGATCCGACTCACCCGATTTATTTATTCGAAGCCAATTTGATCGGGTACATTCGCAACAAAGTGAGTGGTGGTGCGCCGACTAATATTAGAGTAGTGACCGAAAACCCGAAGTTATTTCGTTTAGACATGCGTGGTAATAGCGGCGACATTGCTTCACCGGGGGTTGGCATTCAGGCTCGTAATGTTTACGCTTATGATACCGAGGACAAGAAATTCGGTCAGTTTAATACCGCAACCTTGCCGGGCGGATTAACTTTTCACGATGGTGACCAGGCTTATGGCAATGGCCAAGGCCGGCTCGTAACTGGTTATTTGCCAAATGCTTATACTAATAATCCGGCTTTTACAAAGGAAATGAATCGGTTTAATCATTCGGTTAGTATTACCCCGCAACCAGGTTATCACGAATTTAATTATAACGGGCAGCCGATTTACATTAACCCCACCGGTTTTGATTTCTCACGCCGGATTAAATTTACTAAGGTTCCTGATGTTTATTTAGAAGGCCTTCGGGTTGTTCGAGATCCTTATGGTGACCCAAAGTACCTGTCAGGATTTGCGACTCCCGGTGCCTATATTAAGATTTATGATGACAAGGATTTGGTTAAATATAATTCAATGATTGATCCTGAAGACCGAAGCGCTGGACCGATTTATGTCGCAAAAGCGAGTCCCAAAGCGAATTATCACGGAATTTGGGCCAATTCACGTGGTTACTGGTCTTATCAGCTTCCCGCTGGAATTGACCCGAATGATTTAACGGTTACCGCTCACTATACGCCGACGATCGGCAGCGTTGAGACCAGCCGGAACGTTGGTGATTACACTAATGCTGAAAATGACGTTAACGATGATAGTGATACCTTGTCACCGTTGCCGCCGACCGATACTTCCGATTATGATTACAGTCATAGTTTGAAATACGATAACGGTTCCAAAGATGGTGATTACGCGGCCGGCGAAAGTTTTCAGCAGGGATTTAACCAGGGCTCGACTGACACTCGGTTTGATCACAGTATTTATTCTAAATCGTTGCCGTTCATCGTTGGTTATTTAGCCGCGGTTAATAATACTTCGGAAACCGTCCCGGTTCATTTTTATCAATCGAGTTCTGAAAATCAGGTTCGATTCGATTCAGTGGACGAATCGAATCTGAGGGGAACGTATAATGTACCGATCGATGTTTACCATGATTTCGTTCAGAATCACGTTCCAATTGGGTATCATTTTTCAAATAACTCAGAAATTGATGAAATGAAAAATTATATTCTAGGGGTTACGGACAATGATGTAGATCTTAATTATTCCGGAGGTGATCTCTGGGTCAAAGTGTCACCGGATCAGTTGATTGGCTCGCTGCCGATTATGGTGGGCGGCTCCCATGGCTTATCGGAAACTTATCATTTGAATTTATCTCGGGTTCACCCGAAATATCTAGGCTTAACTTACCACCTGAATTTTAACGATCAATCGTTAGCTAAACAGATTAAGCAAAAGCTCAACCTTCCCACTGATCAGTACTTCGCCAGCCAACCGGCTCAAATTCGGGTCACTAGTGAACCGAATCGTCAGTTAATCCTTTGGTTAAATCACCGAAAAGTCGGGATCTTGAACGCTCGTGAGGTTCGGGACTCGGCGTCCAAGAACGGATATTCAGAAGTGCTTGACGCCAAGAATCCGGTTCGTTGGTTAACTTCTGACGGGCGAACCCCGTTCCGATTGACGCTTCACAAAAAGTCACCAGTTTCGGTTCATCACGTTCAACTTCAATCTCAATCATCTCAACCGAGTCACGTTAGCAATCGTGCGATAACGGTGAAAAAATCCGCGGCTGAATCAGCAGCTACCGGGTTTGCTCGGCCGAAAGCTTCGGAAGCATCCCGAAAATTGAATAAGTCTAATCATTCGACGATTAGTTTGGATCAGCTGATGAAGACGTTTCGGGGCGTTATTTCGGTTGATGACCGGATTAATCATCAGCAGGCTGCTAAGTTGGCAGAGTGGCTTGCGGCCGACCGGAAATTAATGAGAAGCCAACACCGAACTGCCGCACCTCAAGTTCATCACTCTCGAAAATCAGCTGTTCAGCGGAAATCATTGCAGAAACAATTCACTCACGTTCGTTATTTGATGGACCAGCCGCTTCGGCTCCACGGACATCGTCAAGTTAGCCAGATGCGGAAACGTTCACCAAAGGTTCGCCGCCGTTATCGTTACGCTTTGTTGAAACGCCGCCTGTTTAGTTACACCAGTCGACATCACTGGCGACGTGGGACTCGAGCCGGTCTTTATCGTCGTGGTCAAAAGATCCGGATTAACCGGGTGATTAGGACCCGGCACGGATTTTGTCTTCGTTTAACTAACGGTCATTATTTGCCGGTGCGACGAGCTGACGTTAAGCTGTTGAAAGCGTTGATATAGGGGATTTTTGAAATGAACTACAATCGTAGGCAATATCAAAAAATCAATGATCGCAAGGTCTTGCATAAAGTTAAAAAACAATGGGTAGTTTTAAGTGTTGCCCTGTTAGGAGCTTTCGGTTTAAAAGCCGCTACTCACGTTGACGCAAGGGCTGAAACGAAAGTCCCGAACGACCAGCCAACCCAGGTAACTAATCCAACTCGGCACCCGCTTTACACCATTTCACGTTCGAATCCAGCTCCTAATAATTCACTTCAGCAGGTTAAATCCCAGTCACATCGTTTAACCAGTAGGTTATTGCAGAACAGCTTGACGACTGATCAGCAGCGGACCCGATCCGAGGGCCAGAATCTCACTAACGAACGTAAGCAGCTGAAGTTAGGCGATTCACCAGCAACCATTAACGCTAAATGGGGTGCCGCTAACGTTCGAATTTCGGCTAGTTCAGATACTGTTCACGTTGACGGTGGAGGTACCGTTGGTAATTATCAGCCTGATCAGGACAGCGTCCCGGATCAGAGTTTCTTTAACGACTTAACCGACGCTAGCGGGAACCCGATTACGGAGTTACCGAACAATCACCGGGATTGGAAGATCATGGTCAGTGACGCAAACCTGCCTTCTGACGCTGATAATCTGTTTAGTTCTTATAATTATAGTGATGAACCGTCGATAGACTCGAGTGATTTCATTTCGATCGATTTGTCCGGCCTGCACATGCCAAGTGATGGGCAACTGTCTAGCATGGCGAATTTCTTCTACGGTGACCGTAATTTACAGCAGGTTACGTTCAGTTCGGATCTTGACACGTCGCAAGTTAGTGACATGTCGGGAATGTTTTCGGGCTGTAACAGCCTGGTGAAACTTGACCTCTCGAAATTTGACACGTCACAAGTTAGTGATATGCACGCCATGTTCTGGGCTGACCATGACCTGCAATCGATTCGGTTTGGTTCCGATTTTGATACTTCACAAGTCGGCAACATGCATGATATGTTCGCTAGTGATGCGAGCCTACCGGAACTTAATTTATCAAGCTTTTCGATTGAACCGGGGTTAAACGTCGGCAACATGTTTGAAGACGACCCGGCTTTGTACAAAATTATTTTAGGACCGAACGCTAAACTGGCGGATACGGTTAAGGACACGGATAATTCTAATGATTCTAGCAACGATCCCGGTAAAATCAATGACAACGGTTTGGACACGGACGCCCCCCACGGCTGGATTTCGGTTTCTGACCGTTCTGATGGCTACAAGTATCCGCACCAAACTCCTGGAGTGTACGTCACGAGTGATGATACTAACCCGAATTTAACTCAAAATAACGTTTGGAAAAAAATGAACGTGGCAACGGTTTCTTACGTTAATTTTGCAACTGGCAGCGACGTTAAGGACGCGAACGGTTCTGATGGGTTTCGGGTCCGAGTTTTAGCTCATGATAACGTACCGTCACTGAATTTAAACGATAATTTGCCGGCAGGATGGTATTTAGCTGATCGCGGAACCGCTGAGCAGCCTAATTATTTGCCGAACTTGCAGGTTAATAGTGACGTTAGTTTAAGGATCCCGATCGTTAATAA
>CAKQCC010000073.1 GCA_934216625.1 uncultured Lactobacillaceae bacterium | reverse complement strand
AAACCAAATCCTGAGGAATCACGTGCTGCATTACGTTGTTGCTAGTGATTTTAGTTTCAGAATCTTTAGCGGTTGATTTTGACTTCGGGTTAAAACCAATTGTGTAATCGCCTAACCGACGCTTAACAATGTCCTGGATTCCGTCAAACGCTCCACCAACGATGAAAAGAATGTTGCTGGTGTTGATTCGAATGAATTTCTGCTGAGGATTCTTTCGACCACCCTGCGGCGGAACGTTAGCGACCGTGCCTTCTAAGATCTTAAGCAACGATTGCTGAACCCCTTCACCAGAAACGTCACGGGTAATTGAAACGTTTTCCGATTTCTTGGCGATTTTATCAATCTCATCAATGTAGATAATGCCCTTTTCGGCTTGTTTAACGTTTCCATGAGCGTTCTGGATCAACTTCAGCAAAATATTTTCAACATCTTCACCGACGTAACCGGCTTGAGTCAAAGTCGTTGCGTCGGCAATCGCGAACGGCACGTTAAGGTTTAAGGTGCTTTAAGTCATTGATTTGCTGATAATGATTATAAACCGCGACCGCTAACGTCTTCTTGGCTTCGTCTTGCCCAATTACGTATTCGTTAAGTTTCTGGACAATCTGGGCAGGCGTCATAACCCGTTGTGGATGATCTTGGGACCGTTCCTGTTGATGAGCAGCAGCTTCATCAGCTAAAATTTGTTTGCATAAATCGACACATTCGTTGCAGATATAAACATTCGGACCAGCGATAATTTTCTTAACTTGGTCCTCGGTTTTTCCGCAAAAGGAGCAAGTAATGGGGCCCTTATTATTTTTATCAAACAATTTGTTCACCCCTTCAATTCAATCTTATTCATTCAGAAGAAACTTTAACACACTTTCAAAAAGACTTGAACTAATTAAACTTTGGCAAACAAAAATCCATTTAAACCGTCGTTAATCCCGCCGATTAAATGGACCCTAAAGCTAATTAATTATTTTTTGATTTTGAACTGGATTTGGATTTCTTCTGATTTTTCTTAAAGTAATCCGCCGGTTCTTCTTTAGCTGAATCGGTAATCAACTTAACGGCCTGCTGGATTGAAATATCATGCTTAAGCATGTCAGTCGTCAAGGCACTCCGGACCGCGTTTTCTTTCATTCCGTAATCCTTAGCCAATTGTTTGATTTCTTTATCAATGTCAGACTTCGAAGGATTAATCTTTTCGGCTTTAACTACGGCTTCTAAGGTTAAATTAGTCTTAACCCGTTCTTTAGCACCTTGAGCGAATTGCTTCTTTAATTGATCTTCAGTCGTGCCGGTCAACTTATAATACGTCTTAGCGTTAATTCCTTGCTGCTGCATGTTAGCTAAATACTGATCCATTTGACGACGAGTATCTTCAGTTAACATTACCTTTGGAATGGAACCAATTTTGGCGTTCTTAACCGCCTGACCAATTGACTCGTCTTCTTTTCGGTTGCGAGCGTTGGTTGATTTGCGGTCGGCTAACTGATGCTTAATCTTCTTCTTTAATTCAGCTAAAGTATCAACGTCTTCATCAACGTCCTTAGCGAATTCATCGTTAAGCTTCGGTAATTGTTCTTCTTTAACTTCGTGCATCTTAACCTTAAAGGTGGCTTTCTTGTTGCGAAGCTGCTTAGCTTGGTAATTCTTCGGGAAGGTAACGTGAACTTCCACGTTATCACCAGACTTATGACCAACTAACTGGTCTTCAAAATTACCAACGAAAGAATGAGAACCTAACTTCAAGCTGTAATTAGTGGCTTTACCGCCCTTAAACGGTTTACCGTCAACATAACCATTAAAATCAATGATTACGGTATCACCCTTAGCAGCTGGTTTTTTCTTCAAAACCAATTCTGCTTGGGAATGACGCTTCCGGTTCAAAGCCTTCTTAACGTCATCATCAGTCACTTTGGTGTCCTGCTTATGAACGTGGACACCTTTATAAGTTCCCAACTTAACTTTTGGTTCAACCGTGATGGTGGCTTCTAAGACCCAAGGTTGACCCTGTTTCATTGACTTAACGTTCAACCGCGGCTGAGCAACTGGCCGAACCCCAGCTGACTTCAAAGCCTTTGGATAAACCTTAGGCAGTAAGATGTTTAAAGCATCTTGATATAAAGCTTCTTCACCATACATTGAATCAAAGATGGTCCGAGAAACCTTACCTTTTCGAAAGCCAGGTAAAGTAATGTTCTTTTTATTTTTAGCGAAAGCTTTATCAAGTCCGTTTTGAACTTGATCAGTACTAATCTTAAAAGTTAATTTACCTTGATTAGCACCGGTTTCTTCCCATTTTGCAGACATTATATTCCCTCCGAAATAACATATTTTACAAATTCATTTCGTATTTGTCACATAGATATTCTAACGTAATTCGAAATAAAAGTAAATTTTCACTAATTTATGTAAAAAAAATTCGGGATCAAATTCAAATCCCGAATCCTTAAAAATTGATAATCTAAATTAATCTTTGATGTCAGTAACAACACCGGCACCAACGGTATGGCCACCTTCACGAATCGTGAAGTGACTGTTCTTTTCGATGGCAACTGGCTTGATTAACTTAACGTCGAACGAAACGTTATCACCAGGCATTACCATCTTAGTACCCTTTGGCAATTCAATGGCACCAGTAACATCACTAGTGTAGAAGTAGAATTGCGGACGGTAGTTAGAGAAGAATGGCGTGTGCCGGCCACCTTCTTCTTTGGTCAAAACGTAAACGTGACCAGTGAAGACTTTGTGAGTATGAATGGAACCAGGGGCTGCCAGAACTTGACCACGAACAACTTGGTCTCTAGCAATACCACGAAGTAAGATTCCAACGTTATCTCCAGCTTCACCTAAGTCTAGGGTCTTTCGGAACATTTCTAAACCGGTGACGGTTGACTTCAAAACGTCATCAACTAAGCCAACGATTTCAACTGGATCACCCAACTTAACGGTACCACGAGTGATTCGGCCAGAAGCAACGGTTCCACGACCAGTAATACTGAAGACATCTTCAACTGGCATTAAGAACGGCTTCTTATCATCACGGGTCGGCGTTGGAATGTATTCATCAACGATCTGCATCAACTTCAAGATGATTTGCTGTTGCTTCTTGTCACCCTTTAAAGCCTTTAAAGCAGAACCGCGAACTACCGGAACATCTTTACCAGGGTAATGATATTCAGAAAGTAATTCACGAACTTCCATTTCAACTAAGTCGATTAATTCTTTATCATCAACTAAGTCGACCTTGTTTAAGAAGACGACGATGTACTTAACACCAACTTGGTGAGCCAGTAAAATATGTTCACGAGTTTGTGGCATTGGACCATCATCGGCGGCAACTACTAAAATGGCACCATCCATTTGAGCAGCACCGGTAATCATGTTCTTAACGTAGTCAGCGTGGCCTGGAGCATCAACGTGGGCATAATGACGATACTTAGTTTCGTATTCAATATGAGCATTGTTAATCGTGATTCCACGATCTTGTTCTTCAGGAGCGGCATCAATTTGATGATAGCCTTCAGCTTTAGCTAAGCCCTTTTCAGAAAGGACCTTAGTAATTGCTGCAGTTAACGTTGTCTTACCATGATCAATATGACCAATGGTACCAATATTTACATGTGGCTTAGTTCGTTCGTAATGTTTTCTAGCCATGATAAAACCTCCTATTAATTTCGAAAGAATGACATTGAATAACTCAATGTACCTTTACAATTATTATACTACGTCTTCCCAAAAATACAAAGTTCAGGAAGAACGCATTAATATTATGCCACAAATTTACTGCTTATGGAAAGCATTACCGTGCTAAATCATTAGTAATTCGGTTTAGTTTAGCCTGCTCAAAATAAATTTGCCGTAATTTATGGTTACTCGCATCCGGCTGCTGACCATTAATCCGTAAACTAGCCACTTGAACCCAATCACTTGGCGAGTGAACTTTAGCGTCGTTAAACGGGTAAAGATAGGTCAACTGCAGACGCAGATTTTGTTTCAATAGCCTCAAATGAACTGGATTGCCGTTGCTGAAATCATCAGCAATCTTCATGACCTGCCGATAGCTTTTGGTTCGGGTTAAGTCGGTTAACCTGGCTAGATCAACCCAATAATCTTTTTGGTCAAGCCACCGGTACCTCAGTTTAATCCGAAGATCAAGCTTCCTAACCGTGTCCAAAATGCTGACGCGCATAATAATCCGAAGAAACGGGTCAACTAGCAATCGTTTAGCAATCCGTAAATATTCGTTCAGTGGTAGGCAAAGTGCCTGCTGAAAAATCAGTCGCTGTTTAATCAGTGAATTACCAGCCAAATGATAAAAGCGACGCATCCCGTTTAACAAAGCATGACGATGCGAGGCCCGAAACCGATTTTCGGCTAAACCAACCTCAGACAAAAGTGATTTTTGCAATGCTGGGCGCTTAAAAGTAGTAAGAATCTCTCGGCAACGAATAAAATCATAATTTTTCAACAAAACCCGAATCATTAATCGAGCTAAAGC
>CAKQCC010000072.1 GCA_934216625.1 uncultured Lactobacillaceae bacterium | reverse complement strand
TGCTAAACATTTTCAACTGGCGAGTAGTCAGATTGATGACATTCGGCACATTATTAAAAATTTACCAAACCATCATTATCCCAACCATGATTATTTGTTGGCGGCTTTCAAAGCTCATGGTGAACGAATGAACGCTCGACTGTTTACAAAAGTCCTAAATCATTTGGGGATTTCGGCTCGGTTCGTGGACCCGAGCCAAGCCGGGATCTTGGTCAGTGATCACCCGAACGACGCGACGGTTCTTGAAGCAACGTACCAGAATTTAAAGAAAATTAAAGTTGGCACGCAAAAACTGGTTTTTCCAGGGTTCTTTGGCTTTACGGTTCATCACCAAATTGCGACGTTTGCTCGCGGTGGTTCTGACATTACCGGCTCAATCCTGGCTCGCGGATTAGGGATCTCAACTTACGAGAACTTTACCGATGTTGACGCCATTTATTCTGCTAACCCGAATTTGATTAGTCATCCAGTTCCAATCAAGAAAATGACTTACCGGGAAATGCGGGAGTTGTCCTATGCCGGCTTTTCGGTCTTTAACGATGAGGCAATCGTTCCGGCCATTCAAGGTAACGTGACGATCAACGTAAAAAATACTAATCATCCGAACCTTCCAGGAACACTGATCGTTCCTGAAAAGGGTTTTCACCCGAGCCGAATGGTCACCGGGGTTGCCGGCAGTAAACATTTTACGGCCTTGTACCTTCACAAGTATTTATTGAATAAACAGGTCGGTTTTACCCTAAAGCTATTGCAGATCCTGTATAAATACCACGTATCTTATGAACACATGCCGTCCGGAATCGATGATTTGACGGTCATTTTTGACGATCGGCAATTTAACGACCGGAAGATTCGGGCAATTTCGGCTGAGATTAAACGGGTTTTGCGTCCCGATAAAATGAGGTGGATCCCGGATTACGCCATCATCATGGTGGTCGGCGAAGGAATGCAGGAACGTTCCGGAGCACTAGAACGGGTCATTCAGTCGTTGGCTGATAAGCATATCCAGATCAGTATGATTAACCAGGGTGCTTCCAAGATTTCAATGATGCTGGGGGTTCAAACCAAGGACGCTGACGAAGCGGTCGTTCGAATCTACGATGAATTTATGAGATAAGAAGGAATATAATGGTACGCTTATTAAAAGTTCATGGTTCCGAAAATCAATTTTTTATCTTGGACCAAACCGAGTTAAATCAATCGTTAAGTCAAAATGAATTAAGCCAATTGGCACAAGATCTTACTGATCCGGTTCACCACGTTTTAGGTGGAGCTGATGGCCTGTTAGTGGTTGACCATGCCGATGACCAGTCCGCACTGGGCCAGATGAAGGTCTTTAATGCTGACGGGAGCCAGGCTTCCATGTGCGGTAACGGGTTAAGAAACGTGGCTCGCTATTTATCAGAGAAGAAACGTCAGGATCATTTCCGGATTGAAGTGAGCGGTCACGACTTGTCAGTGAGTCGTAAGCCTGATTTGGCAACCGGTGTTCCGGCGTTCAGCGTAGAAATTTCGCCGGTTAATTTTAACCGCCAAGCATTGCCGTTCACTAATTTAGGAACTGACAAAATTTTGAACCAAACCGTCCCTAAACTAGATTCGGGTTTAAAATTTACCGCGATTGCGTTGCCAAATCCGCACCTGATCGGTTTTGTGACTAAGCAAGCTGATTTTAAGAAATTAGGCCCACTGGGTAAGTGGCTGAACGGTCAAAATCCTTACTTTACCGATGGGGTCAACGTCAGCTTTGTTAAAATTCTGGGTCATAATCAGTTGTTTGTGAAGACTTACGAGCGCGGGGTTGGTTTTACCAACGCTTGTGGTACCGGAATGTCCGCGGCGTCACTGGCTTCCTTGCTCGCCAACCCGAACGTGCTTGACTACGATCATTTAATTACAGTTAAGAATCCCGGCGGCATGGTGCAAACGATCGTCCATCATCGAAACGGTAAGTACTGGGTGAATTTGATCGGCAACGCGACTTTTACTCACGTAGTTAGCACCAGCGAAGATCATTTACACCACGGTGACGTATCGGGAGACAATGTTCAAATTAAGTCAACCGGTGAAGAAGAAGCGTACCAGAAGTTTGTCAGGCAATTAAAGAATTAGGGGATTAGTGTTATGAAGTATCAAGTTAATTCGAAAGGTCATTTAACGATTGGTGGATTGGATGCCGTTGACCTAGCGCACCGGTTCGGCACCCCGCTGATCGTGTACGACGTTGCTAAGATTAGGGATCAGATCCGGCGGTTTCAAAAAGTGTTTGAAGCCAGCCACGTTCATTACGCAATTAGTTACGCCAGCAAGTCGTTCGCGTGCCTGGGGATGTTCCAGGTGGTCAATCAGGAACATTGCCATATCGACGTGGTTTCTGGTGGTGAAATTTACGCCGCTTTGAAGGCTGGTTTCCCCGCTTCAAAGATGAGTTTTCACGGTAATAATAAATCGAAAGCGGAGCTAGCGATGGCGGTCGATCACCACGTTGGTTTGATCATGATCGATAATTTCCACGAGATCGATCTTTTGAATCAGGTCTTAAACGAAAAAGACGCCCAGGCTAACGTCATGTTAAGAATTACGCCGGGAGTTTCTGCTCATACCCACAAGTACGATCAGACCGGTCAGCGCGACAGTAAATTTGGCTTTGATTTGGTTTCCGGCCAGGCTGATTCAGCATTACAAAAGGTCCTGGCGAGTCCCCGAATTCACTTGCAGGGGATTCATGCGCACATCGGCTCCCAGATTTTTGCGGTTCAGGGCTTCGAAATGGCCGCGAAAAAACTGGTTGAAGTAGCAAAAAAGTGGCGTGATCAATACCATTACACGCCTAAAATCATTAACGTCGGCGGCGGTTTCGGAATCAAATATAACGAAAATGACGACCCGATTCCGCCGGAAGATTTCGTGAAGGCCATTATTGAAACAATTAAGCAAAACGTTCAGGCCGCTAAGTTACCAATGCCGGCCATTTGGATCGAACCGGGTCGAGCAATTTCCGGACCGGCTGGTTATAATCTATACACGATTGGCTCAACCAAACGGGTTCCTGGGATTCGGCCTTACGTAACCGTTGACGGTGGCATGGGTGATAATATCCGCCCGGCTTTGTACCAAGCAAAATACGAAGCGGTAGTTGCTAATCATCCGCACGCGAAGCCAGTTGAACGAGTACGGATTGCCGGTAAATATTGTGAATCGGGCGATATTTTGGTGCAAGATCAGCCACTTCCGAAATCCCAGCCCGGCGACGTTTTAGCAATGTTTGCCACCGGTGCTTATGGCTATTCGATGGCTTCTGACTACAATTTGAACCCACGACCCGCGGTAGTCTTTGTGGAGAATGGTCAAGCCAAAGTTGTAATCAGGCGCGAAAGTTATCAAGACTTGATTCGTTTGGATAATAATTACATTAAGTAACGAAAGGATTTTTCTAATGCCGAAAATGAATGCCCAGTCGATCATTAATTTTATCTCGAATTCGAAAAAACGGACGCCGGTGAAGGTTTACGTGAGTGCCGACGTCAGCAAATTAACGATTCCGGATTCGATTGAAGCTTTTAAGGCCAGCCACATGGCAATTTTGTTCGGCGACTGGCCACAAATTAAATCGTTCTTAAGCCAGAATCATGATCAAATTAAGGATTACCGGATCGAAAATCACGCTCGCAACACCGGGGTCCCGCTGCTGGACTTAAAGAATCAGGACGCCCGAATTGAGCCTGGGGCCGTAATTCGCGAAAAAGTGGCGATCGGTCGTCACGCAGTGGTAATGATGGGTGCCATTATTAACATCGGTGCCGAAATTGGTGACAACACCATGATTGACATGGGTGTCGTCATGGGTGGCCGAGCAATCGTCGGTAACCATTGCCATATTGGTGCCGGCGCCGTTTTAGCCGGGGTGGTGGAACCCGCTTCTGCTAAACCGGTTCAGATCGACGATAACGTTTTGGTCGGTGCTAACGCGGTCGTGATCGAAGGTGTCCATATCGGAACCGGTTCCGTCGTGGCGGCTGGTGCCATCGTGACCCATGACGTTCCGCCGCATACTTTAGTCGCCGGGGTTCCAGCCAAAAAGATTAAAACCGTTGACGCGAAGACCAAGTCCAAGACCGGTTTGCAAGACGCTTTGAGGAAGTTATAGTCATGAGGACGTTCACTTCGTCAGAATTAATCCGAATTCGGCGGCATTTGCACACGATCCCGGAATTAGCCATGCACGAGTTTCAGACCCGCAATTATTTACTGAAAATTATTCACAGCTTCAGCCAAACGCATTTAACGGTTAAGACTTTTAAACAATTGCCAACCGCGATTATGGTTCGCGTGCAGGGTACGGATCCTAAGCGCACGATCGGCTACCGAGCTGATATGGATGCTCTGCCGATCAAGGAACGAACTGGTTTACCATTCGCGTCGCAGCACCTAAACGTAATGCACGCTTGCGGTCATGACATCCACATGACCGTGGCGATCGGGTTGTTAAATTACTTTTCGGTTCATCAGCCCAAAGATAATTTGCTGTTCTTCTTTCAACCGGC
>CAKQCC010000071.1 GCA_934216625.1 uncultured Lactobacillaceae bacterium | reverse complement strand
GGTTATAATCGTTCTGCCAGGATTATTGATGATTTAGAGCGTCATAATTACATCTCTGGACAGGAAGGTTCAAAACCACGTGACGTTTATTTAACTAAAGCTGACTTTCAAAAAATGAATTTATAAAATTAGGATAAGGAAGCATACTAATGGATCAAAACACCGTTTACCACTTTGTGGGAATCAAAGGGACCGGAATGGCGGCGATGGCCTTGATTTTACACGACCGCGGCTTTCGGGTTCAGGGTTCTGACGTTACTCAGACCACGTTTACCCAGAAACCGCTTGAAAAGGCTGGAATCAAGATTTTACCGTTTAATCCGAAAAATATTCACGCTGGATTAACGATCATTGCCGGTAATTCGTTTTCGGATGAACATCCGGAAATCGCCGCTGCTCTTCAGCAGGGACTGAAAGTGTACCGTTATCATCAATTCTTAGGAAAAATGATTCACGGTTACACCAGCGTTGCCGTGGCTGGAACCCATGGTAAGACCAGTACGACAGGATTGTTGGCGCACGTTTTGAGCCCGCTGGCACCGACCGATTATCTAATCGGTGACGGTCGCGGTTTTGGAATGAAAAACGCCCGCTTCTTTGTTTATGAAGCTGACGAATACCGTCGTCATTTTCTGGGAACCAGTCCCGATTACGCCATTCTGAATAACATTGATTTTGATCATCCCGATTATTACACCGGGATTGATGACTACGTTGACGCTTTTCAGACGTTCGCGAACCAAGTTCATAAGGCGATTTTTATTTGGGGCGACGATCCGAACCTGCGTAAATTAACGGCTCACGTACCGATTTACACGTTCGGGACCGGTGATCATGATGACTTCCAGGCGGTCAACGTCGTTCGCAACACTAAGGGTTCGAAATTTGACGCGGTTCACAATGGTAAGAAATTAGGGACTTTCTCAATTCATTTATTTGGCAAGTATAACCTAATTCACGCCTTAGCCGTGGTTGCGATTGCCTTTGTGGAAAAGGTTGATTTATCGAAAGTCAAACGGGAAATGCTAACCTTTAAAGGTGAAAAGCGTCGATTTGCCCATCATCACGTCGCTGATATGGAAATTATCGATGATTATGCTCATCACCCGTCAGAAATTGACGCTACGATCGGGGCTGCTCGTCAGCAGTACCCGAACCAAAAAATCATTGCGGTTTTTCAACCCCATACTTATAGTCGTACTAAGGCTTATTTACCCGGCTTTGCCAAAAGCTTGAGCCGGGCCGACCGGGTTTACGTAACCAAAATTTATGCTTCACCGCGTGAAAAATCGGGGCACGTTTCGGCAGCCGATGTGGTTAACCGGGTCACAAAACCCAGTGCTTTAATTCACGGTGTTGATATGAAACCGCTTTTGAAGTATCATCATGAAGTCGTCGTCTTTATGGGCGCCGGTGATATTCCGAAGTACGAAGTCGCTTACGAAAAATTGTTACGAAAATTTCATTGACTATATTAACTATTAAGGAGGATTATTATGAATAACTTTAATTTCTTCAATTCTTCGAACCAAAATGTTGATCCGAACACTAATCGGATCATCGTTGGCAACCCGTCCGGTTTAAATAGTTTCTTAACCCGGATGTACGGCTGGATGACGTTGTCAGTTTTGATTTCGGCAATTGTGGCCTACTATGCTGGTCGAATTGCTAACGTTGGTATGAACGGTCTTTCGAGTTTAGTATTGATGATTGTTTGGTTCATAATGCCGTTTGTGATTGATCGCCAGGCTTTGAAAAATTCAGCCGTGGGTCTGTTTGAGTTAATGATTTACGCGGCAATTACCGGGTTAATGTTTTCCGGCATTTTCCAAGTTTACGCTAACACCACGATTACTTCGGCATTCGTCGCGAGTGCCAGTGATTTTGCGGCAATGAGTGTAATTGGTTTGGTGACAAAACGAAATCTGGCTCGGTTAGGGACGCAGTTATTTGGCGCCATGATCGGCCTGCTAGTTGCACTCGTGGTTAACATCTTCCTGCATAGCCCGATGATTACGTTATTCTTGTCGTTCGCTGCCGTAATTATCTTTTCGTTACTGACGATGTTCGACGCTCGGCAGATGAAGATGCTGTACAATCAGTTTAATGGCCAAATCTCGGCTAATGGTTTAGCAATTAACGGCGCTTTAAGTCTCTACCTTGATTTCATTAACATCTTCATTAACTTACTGATGATTTTTGGCGGCTTTGGTAACAATAACCGTTAAATAATTATAAAATTAAAATAATGATTCGCTAGTGGCTGATTTTAACCACTGGCGTTTTTTGTTATGTTAATTAGAAAGGTGTTAAAATAGTATCAACGTAAAAATAAGGGGAATTTTATGGCTGAAAAAAGGCTTTTGCTAATTGACGGGAACAGTGTTTTATTTAAAGCATTTTATGCACTTTACCGATCAATTGATCATTTTACTAACGCGACTGGCTTACACACTAACGCCATTTACGGCTTTAACGTCATGTTGCAAAAAATGCTGGACCGGGTTCACCCCACGGCCATTTTAGCGGCTTTCGACGCCGGAAGCGTTACTTTCCGGACTAAAATGTACGCCGATTATAAGGGAAACCGCAAACAAACGCCGCCGGAATTAAGTGAACAGTTCCCGGTAATGATGAAATTGCTAAAAGCCCGCGGGATCAAAAGCTATGAGCTTAAGAATTACGAAGCCGATGACATTATCGGAACTTTAGCTTATCAAGCTGACGCCGCCGGATACCGAACCTGGATCGTAACTGGTGACCGGGATTTAACCCAGCTCTGCTCAGGCTTAACGACGGTCAGCATTTCAAAAACCGGGGTTAGTCGGATCGAACATTATACGCCACAGCACGTTCGGGAAAAAATGGGAATTACCCCTAGACAGATTATCGATAAGAAAGCGTTGCAGGGTGATGCTTCCGATAATTACCCGGGAGTTACTAAGGTTGGCCCGAAGACCGCCGATAAATTAATTAAAAAATTTGGCAGTGTTGAGGGCGTCTACCGTCACTTATCTGAAGTTCATGGTAAGAAATTAAAGGAACACTTGACTAACGATCGTGATGTCGCTTTTTTGGCCAAAAGGTTAGCAACCATTGATCGTCACGCACCGTTAACGATTAAACTACGGGATTTGACGTATCATGGTGATCAAAAATCGGCCTTGGTTAAAATTTATCAGAAACTGGGTTTTCAGCATTTCCTGAGTAAAATGAATTTATCGTTCCGGCGCCCGGTTAAATTTCAGGTCCTTAATCGTGCCAATTTAGCTAGCTTAGTCGACAATCCCGGAAACGAAGTTGAATTTTATCTTGGGATGTTCGGGGCTAATTACCACGTTGCGCCGTTAGTTGGCTTTGCACTCGGAATTCACGGCCGTTGGCTTGTGTCAAAAGACGTCAGTTTATTGAAGGTTCCCCAAATTAAGGCAATTCTGGAAAGTCCTAAAATCGCTAAGGACGTTTTTGACGCTAAACGAACCTATGTCGGCTTGCACCGATTAGGAATTCAGCTCGGGAAAGTTAATTTTGATTTACTGCTGGCTTCTTACTTGCTTAACACTAGTCAGAACGAGAATGATTTAGGCAAGATTGCTAATTTACACGGTGATTATGAAGTTGAACCGGATGCCGAAGTTTACGGGACCGGCAAAAGTCGTCATTTGCCAGCCAACGATTCGGTTTTGTTTAAGCACTGGGCCCGGAAGTTAGCAGCAATTAAAGCGTTAAAGCAGCCACTCTTTAAGCATTTGGCTAAAAATCAGCAGACTAATTTGTATCGTCAGATTGAAATCCCGGTTGCGTTTGTCTTGGCCCGAATGGAAATCGCCGGAATTACGGTTGACACCCAAAAATTGAACGAAATGGAAAGTAAATACGGCGAACGGTTGGCCCAAATTGAACAGGCCATTTACGAAGACGCCGGTGAAAAATTTAACATTGGGTCACCTAAGCAGCTTAGCCACATTTTGTTTGAAAAGCTGCAGTTGCCACCGCTCAAGAAGACCAAAACTGGTTATTCAACCTCGGTTCACGTCCTAAAACGGCTGGCACCGGATTCACCGATCGTTCAGAAAATCTTGAAGTACCGGCGCATCGCAAAAATCCTTTCGACGTACATTGAAGGACTTTTAAAGGACGTTTATTCATCCGATCACAAGGTTCATACCCGTTATTTGCAAACTTTGACCCGGACCGGTCGCTTGTCTTCGGTTGACCCGAATTTGCAGAACATTCCGGTGCGGACTCCGGAAGGTAAAAGGATTCGGCAGGCGTTTGTGCCACGGAAGCCAGGGTGGCAGATTTTTTCGGCTGATTATTCACAAGTTGAATTGCGGGTCTTGGCTTCGATTGCTAAAGACCGGAACATGCAGCATGAATTTAAGGAAAATGATGATATTCACGCGTCAACGGCCCGGCGCATCTTTGGCCTGAAGTCGAACGCTGAAGTAACACCGAACCTTCGGCGTCAAGCCAAAGCCGTTAATTTCGGGATCGTTTACGGAATTAGTGCTTTCGGTTTATCACGCCGGATTGGAATTAGTCGGAAGCGGGCCCAGATT
>CAKQCC010000070.1 GCA_934216625.1 uncultured Lactobacillaceae bacterium | reverse complement strand
ACAAATTAGTCCCGATCATTACGATCGTCCCGATAAAAAGAACGATCAAAATTAGCAAAGTTTCCCGAATTGCTTTCGGAACGCTTTTCTGGGGATTCTTTGATTCACCAGCCGCGATCCCGATCATTTCGGTTCCGGAAAAGGCAAAATTAGCGGTCAGAACCGTCGCCAAAATTGGACGAAGGCCGTGTGGAAACCAGCCGTTAACGGTTAATTCGCCAAAATCCGGTAGCACATCAACGTGGCGCACCGGTAATAGTTTCAGGGTCATGCCGATTCCTGCCAAAATAAACGCCAGCAGGACGATCACTTTCACCGAAGACAACCACTCCTCACTTGAAGTAAACCATTTCAAATTGGTAACGTTCAAGAGCAAAATCACTAAGCATAATCCCAAGCTGAGGCCCCATTCGGAAACCCCGGGCCACCAGCGTCTTACCAAAATTACGATTGAAATCAGGTCCGCACCGATACAGACGGTCCAGCTAAACCAATATAACCAAGCCACCACGAACCCGACGCTGCGACCGATATATTCGTTAGCGTAAACGTGAAAGGCCCCGGTTAACGGTTGGTGAACGGAAAGCTCGCCTAGGCACATCATGACCATGATGGTTAAGATTGCCCCTAGCACGTAAGCTAAAATCGTCCCGATCGCGCCAGCCTGCTTAATAAAATAACCGGGGCTCATAATAATTCCGGTATCAATTACGCCTCCAAGCGTAATCGCGATCAAATGCCGGCTTTTCATGTCTTTGGTAAAACTCGTCGATTTCATTTTAATCCTCCCCGAACTAATTTAGAATCAAAAAATCCTCACGGTTTCTAAACCATGAGGATCTAATGTTAATTCTAAAATTAGGTTCGGTTTCAAAATTAATGTCCACACAGTTTAGATTCGCCGCACGGACATTGAATTCAAACCATTCCAATCTTCATGCGGTCATGATTAACGTTACTAACATTAGCATCATGACCAACATCATTAATTCAAATGTTCTAAAGATTGAAACGTTTAAATTCATTTGGATAACCTCCAACGTTTTTATAATAGCACAACCCAGCAATTAGAACCAAATCAATTGCGTATTTTAATTATTTTTTAACCAGCGTGCCGACCACTTTTAACCACTTCAAAACCTGGTTGCCGTGCGGAGAGTCCTTCATGACACTGGTCAAATCGGTCCCGGCGTAATGATTATGATGACTGCCGCCAGCCCAGTGTTTAACGTGAGTGACGTCATAGATTTTTCCGTTTACAGCAACGTACATTTGCGGCTTATCATGACCGTTATATTTCTTCAGTTGTTTAAGCGTCAATCGTAACATTCTAATCCCCCATCAAAAGAACGGTTAATTACTCACCGTTCATTTTCGTCATTTCTCGAATCGCGGTACCAATTAAAGGCATAATCAATAATTTTCTGGGAATTATTAATCAATTTTTTGAGGTCGGTTACTTTACTAGCTCGTGACGAATTTTCTTTAAAGTCCAGATAAAGATCACGAGAATGGTCATTTAACTGCTGAATGGTCCGTGACCAGTACTTCTGACCATTAATTAAAGCTGCCGAATAGCTAAGGTAATCATCTAATTTCCGGTTATTTTCCAAAATCTTTTTCTTTAAACCGTGAATCTGTAAAATATCAACGTTGACGTTCGGTAATTGTGACGGATCCAGATTTTTAATTAAATACTTTGCCAAGTTTTTCGTTAAAAGATTGTATTTAATCAAATTATTAACGTTAAATTCACGTTTACCACAAAGGTAAACAATCGTGTAAGTGCCCTTAATATTGTTACCGTGAATTACTTGTTGAAGGTAGCAAAACGGGTTACAGCGTTTCCACGTTTTTAAATTCTGAATGTTATTATCAACGTGCTGAAGTCGCGGTGAAAATTCCATAATATCATCCCTTCGTTAACTTCAATTATTATAGCATTATTGTCAACCAAAACCTATTTTTGATTTCCTAAAAACTGAACCACTTGTGAAGAAGAATGAGCGGATTCCCAGGTACAAAACTGGTGCCGAAAACGCTTCATTTTAATTCGATAATCCGGGAAACCGTGCCGTTTAGTATAAAGATCTAAATCATGATATAATTCCTGAGCATTAGTTGCCAGCGGCCCCGGAATATCGCGACAATAATTAAAGTAAAAGCCCCGCAACGTTTGTCGATAGTGGTCAAGGTCGTAGCTAAAGAACAGCATCGGCCGGTTTAAATTCGCGTAGTCAAACATTACCGAAGAATAATCAGTAATCAGTAAATCGCTGATTAAATAAATTTGACTAATGTCGACATTGCGGATTACTTTAACCCGGTCGGCAAACTGACCGACGTTAATCCGGCTTTTAATCAAATAATGCGGTCGAATGATTAGAATCGTTCGCGGATCAACGTGTCGGAAAAATTTGGCTAAACTGAATTTAAGTTCAAACCGGTAAGCACCCCGGTGCAAGTAGTCATCATCCCGCCATGTTGGTGCGTAGGTAATCACCGGAACGTTACTTCGGCCCACCAGGCGCTGTTTCAAACGCCTAATCTTACTGGAAGTGTTATCTCGATAAAGAACGTCGTTCCTGGGGTAACCGATCTTCAGAAACTGCCGATGAAAATCAAAAGCGTGTTTAAAGACCCGTTCCGAATAGAGATTCGGTGCGATTAAGGCTTGCCAGCGTTGGGTTTCCTTAACGAAATGCCGCTTATAACGCCAGGTACTGGTCCCGGGCATTTCTACCTGGTGCATGTCAAGGCCTAGCTTCTTGAGTGGAGTTCCGTGCCAGGTCTGCAAGTAAAAAGTTCGGCGATTTTTACGCCACCAGGTCGGCATTCGGGAATTAAAGACCCAAAACTGGGCTCGAGCGGTATAATAAATCCATTTTGGCATAAAGCGTCGCAAAAGCCGAATTTTCGGGTGTTTAGCGTGAACGGCTGCGTAACGAGACGGCTTAACGCCAAAGAACGCTCGAGTCCGAGCATCAGGATCCTGACGAATCAATTCACGATAAATTGCAGCCGGATTATCGCTAACGTCCTTCCCGTTAAAACTTTCAAATAAATAATAGCCACGCTTAACCGGAAGCCGCGTTAAAATTTCGTTGACCACAATCAAACCGTTGCGAATTAAGATTTTAACAAATTGAATCAATCGACGTTTGATCTTCACAATTCTCCTAAATTAAATCAACGAACCGGGCTCTAAACTTGTAATGAAGGTGCGAACCCAGCAACAGGAAGAACAGTACGAACAACCAGAACACCACCGTCAGAATTGGTCGTTGCCAGAACCAGTATTGCGAAAACATCGAATCCCGAAATCCCGAAATGACGTAAAAGAACGGGTTCAATTGCAAGATCCGGGCAAACGGAGCCGGAAAAGCGTTCGTTTCAAAATTAAACAGCACCCCCGACATGTAAAACAGCATTCGCATTACCGATTGCAAGAAAATCCGGTAATCACGAACCAGAACCGTAATGGTCGAGTTAAAGATGCTAAAGGCCACTAGCCACATTACCATCGCGAAGAAGTAGTAAAACCATTGTAGCCAGTAAACGGTTGGCAGGATGCCGCCCCTGAAGTACGCAATTACGATTGAGAACGCCAGCATCGTCCAGAACGAACTTAGATTACTGATCAATTTAATCGTCGGCAGGACACTGACCGGGAACTTCATTTTGGACACCATGCCGACCTGACGATAAATACTCTTCGAAGCACTCAACGTCACGCTGTTCATGTAAAACCACGGCGTGATGCCAATTACCATCCAGGACAGGTAATCGACGCCGGTTGAAGTTCCTTTCTTCAAACCGATGCCAAACACTAACCAGTAAATTCCGATCTGGATTAGCGGATACAAATATTCCCAAACTAAACCTAAATAATGGCTCTGGTAATCAGACATGTCCTGATATTTTGAAATTCGGAACATGATCCCGAGGTTACCTAATTGTTCCTTAATTAAAGTGCCGATTTCCTTCAATAATCATTCACCCCTGCTTCAAATAATAACGAATGACCCGCGAAGTCGCGTGACCATCATTTTTGGAATTCCAAACCCGGTTAAACGTGCCGAAATTCATTGGTTGGCGACGTTTAAGCACGCGCGCTAACTGATCAACTGCCACAATCGGCTGACTCGGGAGCCACTTCATAAAATCATTCTGACATCCCGGACTTTCCTGATATTGCTTTAAATCAAACGTAAAAAAAAACATGTCCCGAGCGTTCGGCAATAAACTAAAGTCAAAGGCCACTGACGAATAATCGGTTACTAACGTATCAGCAACCGTCAGCAGTGCGTCAGTTGAAAAATGAAGTGCGTATTTTAACCTTGCACCGGGTTCCAAAACCCGTTGAATTTGTTTCAATTGCTTCTCCATTACCGGATGCAGTTTAATCAGCGTAATCGAATTGGGATCCGCTTGCAAAGCATCTGATAATCCTTTGGGTGGCACGAACGCCCGATTCTCACGATACGTCGGCGCGTACAAAATTACCCGATGGCCTTTAAGGCTCGGGATTAACCGATAAATTCGCCGCCGGGTCTGACGAATCCAAGCCAAGTTAAACCAACGGTCAGAATGCGGATTACCGAGCAACCGAACCCGACGCGGAGAAACACGATAACTACGAGCGAAAATTCTCCCCATCGCTTTTGAAGCCACCACAAATTCACTGAAGTGGTTGTAAACTTGCTGAAAGCGGCGCTTCGCACTTGAACTCCGCTGCCA
>CAKQCC010000069.1 GCA_934216625.1 uncultured Lactobacillaceae bacterium | reverse complement strand
CGATCAAGTTCATAAATCTAATCCTTCAATCAAATAACCGTTTAGCTTCGTTAATTAGGTGGTGGGTCGAACTTTTGACCGAGTGGAATCCCTGATTAAAATCAGCGGTAAATTGAGAAAGGCCCCGCTTTAACCTAGCCGAACCACCGTTTCTGGCTAGTGATTGCGCATTCTGAACGTCGAACTTCGTTTCTTTAGTGGTCGGAATAATCGACTGCATCTCGTTCTTGAACAGCGGGCCAATCCCAGTGCCACTTAGATTTTCCAAATGATGCGTTCGGTTAGTGTTATCAAAGCCTTCCCAGGTTGCCAAAACCACGTTCGGGGTATAGCCCACGATCCACTTATCACGAGTAGCATCACTATCACCCGTGTTATCGGCCTCGGTACTACCGGTCTTTCCGGCGACCTGATAGCCATCCGGCTTGGCATCAACTCCGGTCCCGTCATCAAAGACCCCGAGCATCATACTCGTCATTTGCTTAGCGGTACTCGGTGACATGACCTGATGACTGCTGGGGGTCGAATTATCAACAATCACTTTACCAGACGCGTTCGTGATTTTGCGAATGTAATGCGGTGCGGTGCGCTCACCACCGTTCGCAAACGCCGTGTAAGCACTTGCCATCGTCTGGGGTGAAACTCCTCTCGAAAGGCCGCCCAAACCCAACGCTAAATTCTTATCACGGCTGATCACCGGCAGACCGAATTTTCGAACTGAATCGTATCCCTTGTTGATCCCAATTTTGTTCAGCAGCCAAACGGTCGGCGCGTTCATACTTTGCGCTAACGCCTTGTACATCGGGATCTTACCGGTGTAAACGTTATTATAATTTCTGGGTGTGTAACCATGATAAGATTTGGGTCGGTTAACTAAGCTGGAATCGTAACTATAACCATCTTCAAGAGCCGGAGTGTAGACCGCCAGCGGTTTAATGGCTGAACCGGGCTGGCGCTTCATCTGGGTCGCCCGGTCGTAGCCGCGGAAGACGTGCCGACCACGGCCACCGACAACCGCAGTCACGCCACCGGTCTTAGGATTCATAGCAATTGAAGCTGCTTGAACTTTGGTCCCGTCAGCAGCGTTGTGAGGAAAATTATTTGGGTTCTTGAAATTCTGCTGTAAATTACTTTGCTGAGATTGATTCAGCGAAGTGTAAATTCGGTAACCACGGTTCATAATGTCAGACTCGGTTAGTCCGTAGCGATGAATTGCTTCGTTAATCACCGAGTCAAAATAATAAGGGTATCGATAATGATTTTGGTAAATATAATTATTTTTAATCTGAATCGGCTGACTTTCGTCTTGACGAGCTTGCGAAGCCGAAAGTTTGTGATTTTGAACCATCAGATTCAAAACCATGTTCCGACGCTGACGGGCCAAATGCGGATGGCTAATCGGGTCAAAAGTTCCTGGGCTGGTCAGCATCCCCGCCAGTACTGCCGCATCGGCAACCGGAAGCTGTTTAGCTGGTAAGCCAAAATACCGCTCGGAAGCGTCTTGAACTCCGTAAACCCCGTTACCGAAATAAGATTTATTCATGTACATCGTCAAAATCTCGTTTTTGGGATAAACGTTGGCAACTTGAATCGACATAAACAGTTCTTTTAACTTTCGGTTAAAGGTCTGTTCCTGCGATAAATACGTGTTTTTAACCAACTGTTGAGTTAAGGTACTACCGCCACCGCTAATGTAATCACGGTGCAGCAGTTTATTTTTAATCATCAACAAGAAGGCCCGACCAAAGCCGCGCGCGGAAAAACCGTGTTCGTGGTAAAAATTATGGTCTTCGGTCGAAAGGATCGCGTTCGGTAAATTTGGTGAAATTTGCTTAAGATTGACGTAGCTACCTTTTTGACCGGAAAATTCGCCAGCTTGCTGATCATTACGGTCATAAATAATCGTCGGCCGCTTAAGTGAAGATCTAAGGTCTTGGACATCCATCGTTTTCGCTAAGTAGGTCATGTAAATACTGACGGTTAGGAAAAGTGCTAGGAAAACGACCACTAGCCAGCGAAGTAACTGATAGCGATGGGTAATTTCTTTAAATTCACGGACGATTCGTTTACAAAAAGAAACCCAATCATTGTTGTGTCTGAAATTACGATCTAGCACTTTAACGACCTTCTTTTAAATTTAATTATAACATTAAAAGAAAAAACGGTGCTTGAATTAGCACCGCTCAAAACTTAAATTAATTTCTGATGATTACATTCGGTCAGGTGACTTAACACCCAGCAAACGCATTGATTCTTTCAAGACGATTGAAACGCTCTTCACCAGCGAAAGTCGAGCCCCTAATTGAGCATCGGCTTTTAAGATCCTGGAATGAGCGTAATATTGATTGAAGTCCTTGGCCAGCTGCAAAGCATATTTAGCAATATCCGACGGTTCAAATTCGTGGGCGGCCTGCTTAACAACCTTTGGGAAAGCACTCAGTGATTTAATGATGTTCCAAGCTTCCGGATCCTTAACGTCCTTATCGGCTTGCTTAAGGTTAATTGATTGCTTAGCTTTACGTAAAATACTTTCGGCACGAACTCGGCAGTACATCACGTAGGGACCAGTTTCACCTTCAAACTGAAGTTGCTGCTTGAGGTTAAAATCAATGCTGTCCATTCGGTTATTCATCAGATCACCGAAAATAATGGCGCCGACCCCGACTTCTTCGGCAACCTGATCCTTATTCGGCAGCTGCGGATTCTTCTCCTCAATCTGTTTTCTGGCCAAGCGAACCGCATCGTCCAGAACCTTGTTCAGTAAAATAATCCGGCCGGAACGGGTCGAAAGTTTCTTGCCGTTTTCGGTAATCAAACCAAACGGAACGTGACGCAAATTTTTAGCACTTGGCAAACCAATTTCGGTCAAAACCGCCTTTAATTGCTTAAAGTAATAAATTTGTTCGCCACCGGTCACGTACAAGTTTAAAGCCGGGTGGTAATTACGGTCCCGCCAGATTGCGCAGGCAATGTCGCGGGTGATGTACAGCGTGGCACCGTCACTCTTCAGGATCAAAGCCGGGTTCAAATGATACTTACTAAGGTCAACGATCTGAGCACCGCGAGATTCCTTCAGCAAGCCTTTTTTCTTCAGCAGTTTGACAACACCCGGTAACATGTGCCGGTAGTAGGATTCGCCATGGTAAGTATCAAACTTAACGCCCAGTTTACGATAAGTTTTGCCAAACGAAATTAAAGAAACGTGGCGGAACCACTTCCACAAACTCATGGCTTCCTGATTGCCGGATTCCAATTTCTTGAACCAATTCCGAGCTTCGTCATCGAGTTCCGGATGCTGCTTATCAACGCGGTGAAAATGCACATAATACTTGACTAACTTGTTAATCGGGTCTTTTTCAACGGCGGCCTTGTTACCCCATTTCAGATAAGCCGTAATTAACTTACCAAATTGGGTTCCCCAGTCACCCAAGTGATTATCTTTAATGGTCTGATAACCATTCTTAACTAAAATTTCGGCGATTGAATTACCGATGACGGTCGAACGCAAGTGACCCATTGAAATTGGTTTGGCAATGTTCGGCGACGACATATCAATTACGACGTTCCGGTCGTGACCATCGTGGTTACTGCCGTAACTGGCACCCGTTTGCAAAATTCGGTTCAAAACGTCTTCGCTGAACTTCTTCCGGTCAATAAAGAAATTCAGGTACGGGCCCACCGCTTCAATTTTATGAAAACCAGCTGGATGAACTTGGTCCGCCAGATTTTCAGCAATTTGTTTCGGGTTCTGGTGTAGGATCCGGGCCAAAACAAAACACGGTAAAGATAAATCACCGTTCCGGTCGGTTTTCGGGTATTCAATTTTCGACAAAAGTGCCTTAACGCTAACTTTTTGGTGCAATGCCTTCGCGATTGATTGTGCAATTACTTTTTGATAATCCATGTTTAACCTCCAAACTAAAAAACGTCCCTTACGTTCTGCGCAAGAGACGAGATAACCCGCGGTACCACTCTTCTTGATCAATGATCCGCTCAAAAATGATTTCTAAAAAGCACGCCTTCAACTGTTTGATTGATCCGGCTTACACCTTCCCGGACTCGCTTAGCAACTCCGCAGCTTACTACTCTTCTATGACCGAAATCATATTCAATTCAAAGCGGGCAACGGGAATCGGACCCGCGACTTAGGCTTGGGAAGCCCAGATTTTACCACTAAACTATGCCCGCATAATCACTAAATATATGTTATCATATAAACGATTATTTTTAAACATTATTTTAACTAAAGAGGGAAAAATATGTGGATTACGCTTAATTTTTTATTTTGGCTATTTTTGCTAATTTTCACCCTAACCGGATTTCACCGTCATTCGGCCAAGAAACTAGTCAAAAGCCTAATTTTATCCAGAATTTTTTACATTTGTTTGATCATCAGCCAAGTTATAATCACGATCTTTTACTTTAAAGCACGACCGGTCGTCAGTATCATCAGCGACGTTCTCTGCTTAGCCAGCGCCGCACTGGTTGAACGGGGTTTCCGCAAGCAGCAAGACGGCAGTGCCGGCGAATTCACCGTCGATTTAATTTTTGCCGTAATCGTGATTTACATGATTTTTCAGACGTGGTCAATTTTACCAACGTCCGTTTATTAAAAACTAAACAGGGGACGTGATCTTATCAATTTACTTAAATTGCTAGCGTTTTTACCAGTTGGCATCGTTTCGGGAATCCTGGGCTCAATCGTTGGAATTGCTTCCCTGGCTTCGTACCCAGCTTTAATC
>CAKQCC010000068.1 GCA_934216625.1 uncultured Lactobacillaceae bacterium | reverse complement strand
TGCCGGATAGCACATCAAAGACAATTGTGACGGGGTTTTGAACCATTTTGACCACGTCATTGGCATCAATCGGCTTAAGGTAATCCACCTCAATGATTCTAAAAACCCAAGAGGGGCGCACAAGGATCGTCACCAGGATCTTGGCATGGGCTACATTGGCTGGCAAGCACTCGACCGAATCGCCCATCATCCGCAATTGACCCAGATTCCTAAAATCCTCGAGACTCCGTCAATTAAGGACGTTAATGGTTATTCGGTTACTCCCCATCCGTACGAAATTAAAATGTTAAAAACGCAGCACTTCGTTCCAAATTATTTGGATCAAGTTAAGCATCACGTTCCACTAGCAAAATTTGATTAAAGACTAGATTTTACTATAATTAAATTAGGAGGTTAGTTTCACATGAACCACAATTACTTAAAAAATGATACCCAATATAACGATACTCCGGAGTTAAAGACGTTGCTAACTCAAGCTTACGGAGCTAGTCGTGCCAAACACATGATGAAGGGTGAAGGAATCGTCAAAAACTAAATTCGGTCATTACTTCAAGTAAAAATCCCGTAATTATTTGATGAATGCCAAATAATTACGGGATTTTAATTTAATTAAGGTTTAAAATTATCCTTTTAAATGAAATTGAACGCCAACTTTTTTCAATTCACTAACGGGATGCTTAGGCAGGAAGTCATCATTAGCCCACTTAATGAAATGCCGAATTGCGTAGAATTTACTATCGTGCATGTCACCGCCAAACAAAAATTGGTTAGGCACGTAATCAGAACCACGGTCAGTTCCCCGAAAGACATAGTAGTTAAGGGTACTAGTACTGTTGAGCGGGATTTGGTAAAGATCGTAAGCCAGACGAGACGGCGCGATTCCGGTGCTGGTTTGCATAAAATGCCAATAGTGAGGAATTAGGTAAGACAATAAAGAATGAATTTTGAGTGCGTAAAAATGATTAATGTCAGTGTGCTGCCGGAATTCTTTAATGGTCTTTTGGGGGTGTTTAGGTAAGTCTAAATTCATGGTGTTACTTCCCCACATCCGGTTTACAGCGTTCTTAATCATTTCATCGTAAAACGGTAATAATTTCTTGGTAATTTTATCATCGTGAAGAATTAGTTCGTTACTATGATTTTCCTGATGATAAAAAGCGTTAATTACTTTCGAAGTGATATCAATAATTTCGTTATCTAAGATGTGAGTATAAATATGAACAATTTTTTTATTCTTAATTGTGTATGAATAATGTTCGTTAGTACTAGAGTTTTTCGTAAGCATCATTCCTTTTCTAAATCGATTCATTTTCCTATTTCTAATTATACATTAAATTCAATGAGGATGGGAAGCAAAACCAACTATTATCAGTTGATATTATAGTCAAGCGTTGTATACTTAAAGATGAATTGAAAGGATCATTTGTCAATGCAACTATTTAAATTAAAAGGGTGTCCGAGTTTAAAACTAACCAATTCTTAACTCCGTAAATGAATTAAAAGCTAAAATTAAAATTTTAGGAGCATCAGATTATGATCAAAATTGGGATCACTAGTGATATTATTAAAACTCGGACCGCTAACCACTGGCAAACTAATTCCGAAGGGATCCATAAACGAGTTGCCGACGTAGTAATCAAGAACGGCGGTTTACCGTTTATTTTGCCGGTAGCTCAAGCCACGTTAATTAAAGATTATCTTAAATCAGTTGACGGGATTATCATTACCGGAGGGCTCGATGTTGATCCTTATTTTTACAACGAAAAGCCATTGTCAGGAGTTCATCCCGGTGACCGAAATCGTGACCAGTTCGAAATTAAATTGGTTCAACAAGCAATTCGTTACCAAAAACCAATCTTAGGATTATGCCGCGGCTTGCAAGTGATTAACGTCGCTTTAGGCGGTAGTTTATACCAAAATTTAGGCACCCAGTTAAGTCAAGCCGAACTAAGTCGGCATGAACAAACGGCTCCTGGTAATCAACCCACCCACTTTATAACCGTTAAACCCCGGACAAATCTCTATCAATCGCTTGGTAACAGAGATTTCGTCAATTCTAGACATCACGAAGCGGTTAAAAGGTTGGGGCACAATTTAATAATTAGTGCTAAGGCTCCGGACGGGATTATAGAAGCCATTGAGAGCCAAGACGGGCTGCTTCAAGGAATTCAGTGGCATCCTGAGGATTTGTACTACCACTACCCAAAGCAGGAACAGATTTTTACCGATTACTTAAAACGGGTTGTTAAATTCAGAACTAGACAATTTCAAATTCATAAATTGCCAATTCGTCGCCGCGACCAATTAGCTTAGTGACCGAGTTTAACTTGTTTTGCTAAGCGTTGAAGACGTTTTCCGGTCGAAATTAATTCAGCATAATTAAATAAAACTAATTTGGGATCGGTAAACAGGTCGGTTTGAAGATCAACGTTGATTCCGTGACTGCCAGAATTGATTTTGACGTTTCGGTTTTGAATTTGCAAGGATTTAAGGTTCAAATTGCTGGTGTCCGGAACTTCGTGGTACAGGACGATAAATTGGTTAACCTTAATCAAGAAAGTGGTTCCAGCTCCTGGTTCAACAATTTGCAAGCCTTGCTTAATCGAATAAACGAATTGCTTAACAAAGAGTCGTTGAAATTACCGAAACTGATTTAAGTCAAACGGAAATTTTTTGATAATTGCTAAAAAGCAACTTGCCATTTGACGAGTTTCTAAGTAAGTCAAGGGATGAACTAAGCCGTTATCGGGGTTGATTCCGTAAATTTGATGATTCGACTGAATAGTTTGCAGCTTCGTCATCTGTTGCTGAATTTTGAGCAAAAGAAACTTGAATCGGGGTTGGCCCAGCCGCTTCTCTAAATTTTTTTGATTTTGGCGAAGCTTAAACCAGAAAATTTGGGTAACGTTAATTGCTTTACCGATCGTTAGGTATTTTGGTAATCGCATCCTAATCAACGAACTGGGCTGCTTGTAATTAATTTCGAACCGGTAGCGATAATCATGGTAGAGAGTTCGGTACCATTGATAAGCACGGTTATTTTTTGAATTGTTCATAACTAAATTCATTTAATAATCACTTTCTCAAAGTAAATCTAATCTTTATTCTAAGTCTTTTTAAATTAGTTTTAAATTTCTAAACAAAACGGGGATTTCAAGTGCGGAACAATCAATTAATTAATTTTGTTTTGATTACGTTAATTAGTATTTTTCTAGGGATCCAAGTTAGTGGGTTCACGACAAAAGCCCAATCAATTCCTGACGACATTAGTTCTAGTGATTTGTTAATGTACACCCAGGGACACAAGACGAATTATACTCCATTTTATTTTCGAACCCACCGTTATTCAACCAACCTTTCCCGTCGATATATCAATCGAGTTGTTCAATCTGAATATCATTACATTAACGTTGCACGTCATTACCAAGAAAAAGGGGTCAATCCTCTTCATTTTAATTATCAGCTAAGCCACCTGGCTAAATTAAGAGCTCGACAGGCCAGCCACCGCTTTAGTCATTACAGTTCCAATGGTCAGCTAATGAACTGCCTCGACGCGACACGATTTCATTGGGGAACTTATCGTCAGAATCAGCATAATTTAGGCGAAAATATGTGCAAGACAGCTAAACTCGTTCGTTTTAAAGCTGACCACCGAACCGCTGGTTATTATTTCAAAGCTCCCCAAGCGCTTGCGAGCACTAACGTTTACGATCTAGTCAACAACGACGCCGCATCCCATTGGACTCACGGAATTAACATTATGACTAACCGCAATCGCTACATTGGGATTGGTACTTACTACAACCGTCACAATCACAGCCTTTATATTTTAAGCGAATTTAGTAATTATAAACCCAGATTAAGGTAAATGTTGGTTCGAGCTTTAAAATGAATTATAATTAATAGCGTAAGGAGAAAAAATAATGAAAAAATATTACGTAATTTTAAACGTTAAAAAAAGCGGTAGTAAAGTCACTAGTTTGACTTACTTTTCCAAAACTAAGCATGGTTTTAAAATCTATACGGACCCGACAGCAGGGATTATTTCGATGGATAATCGTGACCATGCTTTCACTGACGGTGACGTCACTAATCTGAAACGTTGGATTAAACAGCACCCGACCCAGACTAAAGGAAACTCAGTCAGTGATTTACACGTAATTTCGACTGACGATTTTGTTAAAAAATATAGTAAGTGATTGGAGGATTTTAGATGAGCAGAAGAATTGTAGTTGCGTTAGGTGGTAACGCAATTTTAACTAACGATGCTTCGGCTGAAGCTCAACAGAAAACACTTTTAAATAGTGCTAAGAATCTAGTTAAGTTCGTCGAACATGGTGATCAATTAATTATTGCCCACGGTAATGGTCCGCAAGTTGGCAATTTATTGTTACAACAAGCAGCATCAAATTCAAAGCAGAATCCCGCAATGCCGCTTAACACTTGTGTTGCAATGACTCAAGGTGGAATCGGTTACTGGATTCAAAAAGCAATGGATGAAGTAATGGCTGCCAAAGGAATCAACAAGCGAGCGGTTTCAATTGTAACCCAGATTAAAGTTAATAACGATGATCCGGCTTTCAAACGGCCTACTAAGACGATCGGCCCGTTTATGAATAAATCAAAAGCTGATCAGTACCAGAAGGCTCATCCGGATTACACAATCGTTGAAGATGCTGGCCGTGGCTATCGACGAGCGGTTCCTTCTCCGCAACCGATTAACATCTTGGAATCAAACGCCGTCGAGAATTTAGCGGATCAAGGAATGATCCCAATTTCCGTCGGTGGCGGTGGAATTGCCGTTTC
>CAKQCC010000067.1 GCA_934216625.1 uncultured Lactobacillaceae bacterium | reverse complement strand
TGACGAGGCTCAGCGCGCTGACGGTTTAATTTTCTTCCAATGGATCATTGCCAGTAATCCTAATAAGCACCGTTATCCGTTCTTAAAGCCAGAATCGGTCGATCAGGATCGGAATTGGGTTTCGGCTGGTGCACCGGTCGCAATTCCCCACACGAACCGGTTATTTTTAATTAAATCGGTTGGAAATGATCAATCGAACCGCGTTTTGCTGTTAGCAACCCGACAAAAGTTAAACCGGTCAACGTATAATCAGAAAATGATCGCTGGCGAACCGATCAACAGTAATTCTGACGTTATCAAGATCTTTGCTAGCTGGCGTGATGATTCGCTGCCGGTTGGTGGCAGTGACGGCTACGAGAATCACAAGTACGTTGGTCGAATCGCAAAACTTCCTGACATGCCCAATCATCAGAACGTGTTAATTGAAAATCATTCGCTGTTTGAATTGACTAAGGATCAAGTGGTTCGAATCGCGCAGAGATTAGATTACGGTGCTTATTTGGGGTTAGTGATCAAGAAATACCACGCCAGCTGGGATAATCAGATTTGATTTTTGGTGAATCAAAAACTCTTTTCGGCGCAATCTTTTCTCATCAGAATAGAAAACAAAAATAAAATCAACTAAAATTAAGGATGATTCCACATGATCAACCATTCCCGTCCCGTCATGCTGATTAAGGCCAAAAAATTTCGGCTTTTTAAGTCACTTCGGGCCGCCGCTGAATACTTAGTGATGATCGGGGAGTCGCAAGCTAGAATTAACTCCGTAGTCAAGTATTTAAACCGAAGTTTGCACCATCAACGGCGGGCTTATGGTTATCGAATTAAATTCTTTGGTAAATAATGAGGAAGTAATAACATCAGACGATCGGGTCGAAAATACAAACGATTAAAACATTTGACTAAGCACCCACGAAACCACCGTTTAATTAAGGATAAAGAAACTAAAAAAGCGATTAAGCGTGATGAGGCCCAAATGGAACGGTCAAGTCAACAAACGATTGCTGAAAATCACCAGCAGCCCAAGACTAAATTCTGGTACATTACCCACATCGCAATCTGGGCAATGATTATTTTTACGATTTTAGGAACTTGTATCGTGGCGCTAGAAGCGTTCATGAAGTAATGATTGGGAGGTCCGTTAATGAAATTTAGCATTATTACCGCCAGTAGTCGGCGAGATTCGAAACGCTTAATTGATTTAGAAAGCAATTTAATGGTTCAGGATAATCATGATTTTGAATGGATCGTTGCTTGTAATTGTGCTCATTTACGGTTGCTGCCGGCTGATTTTAAGATTCGTCACGTGAGGTTCGCGCCAGATACTTTGGGCGCAGCTTGGAATCAAGCGGTTCACGTTGCTAATGGTCAAAATCTAATCTTTCTGGATGCTGATGATTATCTGATTTCGGGAACTCTAAAACAATTATCAAAAGTTTTGCGAGGTTCCGATTCACGGACTTTAGTTGATTTGAATCGTTATTCAACCTACGAACCGAAAAATATTTTCATTAATTCAATTCGCGACGGAAACTCAAATGCGGACGCGTTACCACAAACTCCTTATCACGTTAATCATTTTCAGCCGGTGCGGCGTGAGTTTAATTACTCAAAGTCACTTTTGAGCCGAATTCATTTAAACAAAAGTTACCGAGATTGGTTAACTGATAAATACTGGCTTTTTAGCGGTCATAATCGTTTTAAAAATCTCGCAACCGAATTGAGCGTAGAAGGCAAAGTAATTCCACACTCACTAGCGATCGGGGCTCAATTTGATTCACAAAATCGCTTGAACCCGGCGATGACTTTTATGGCGAAAGTGCTTTGCCGAACCCAATTCGTGATTTTGCTAAGTGATTATCATTATATCCTAGTGGAACACAACGACCCGATTAACGACCCGTCACTGATTCAGTTGAATTCTCCGCATCGCTGGTCAGATTGGCTTCAGGCTTGTCTTAAATCATTGCGGATTATTCAACACAATTCGAACCGTGATTTGGCCCGGGCTTTCGGTCGATTAACGGTCGTTCACTTACATCGATATTTCTATAAAGCCGTTGTGATGGAAATGCACTCGGTTGGTTCGGTTGATTTTGATTTTAAATTACTGCGAAAATACCTGAATTTACTGAACCGAACCGCTTTAAACGCGGTGAATTTATTCAGCCGAAACGTCCTGAAAAGTATTGCCCACGGTCATTTTAAGCTGGCTAAGCAGAAAATGGCGGTTTTGGTCGCCAGTCGTGACGTGCGCAGCTTCATTGACGACCATCACCAGACCGCAATTTACGAATCATATCGGTTGCTATTTAAGCACCTGCCGGTTAACCCGCGGGTCATTATCTATGAATCGTTTATCGGCCGGAGCTATTCCGATAATCCCAAATACATTTATTTAGACCTGCAGAAACATTATCCGGGACGCTTTATTCACGTTTGGATTGCTGATTCGCTTGATTATCATAAAATTAAGTCCGAATTAAAGGATCAGCCCAATACCGTGGTTGTCAATAAATTCGGGGCTGAGTATATGTACTATCTGGCGATTTCTAAGTACCAGGTCTTTAACATGCGCCAGCCGCGTTGGTTCGTTAAACGACCCGGAACTTATTTCCTGGAAACTTGGCACGGGACGCCGCTGAAGAGGCTGGTGTTTGATTTGGATAACATTGCCAACGCGCCGTTGTACAAGAAGGGCTTCTATTATCAAACTAAGCAGTGGGACCACTTATTGACCGATAATCAATTTTCCTACCAAATTTTCCAGCACGCGTTTATGTATCCGGCCCGAAAAATGCTTAAAACCGGTTACCCCAGGAATGACGTCTTGAGTTCACCGCGTCGCCAGCAGATTGCCCGGAAAGTCAAGCAAAAGTTAGGGATCCCGTTAAATAAGAAAGTGATTTTGTACGCGCCGACTTGGCGGGATGATCAGACTTCACATCTGGGCCGGTACCAATTTCAACTCAAACTCAATGTGGCAAAGATGCGGCGCTTGCTTGGTCAAAAATACGTGATGATTTTGCGAACTCATTATTTTGTGACTAATCACTTGGATCTTTCTGATTACCGCGGCTTCGTCTTTAACGAATCTGATTATGATGACATTTCTGAACTGTATCTGGTGTCCGATTTATTGATTACTGATTATTCTAGCGTCTTTTTCGACTATGCAAACCTGAAGCGGCCGATTATTTATTTCGCCTATGATTATGATCATTACGCCGGAGTGTTACGTGGCTTCTATCTCAATATGAAGAAGGACTTGCCCGGACCGATTTTAAAGACTAGTGATCAGGTCATTGACGCAATTTTGCATCTTGACCGCGTTAAAGCTAAGTATCACCAACGCTACGTAAGGTTTAACCAACGCTTTAATTCGTGGGATGATGGCCACGCTGCTCAACGGGTGGTTAAACAGATGCTGAATTATTAAAATTGGCGCTTTTGGTCTTAAAGCACTACAATTAATTATGACGTTCGAAGTCATTGTAAAATCTAAGGAGCAATTTTTGATGAAAACTCAAATCTTTGCGCACCGGGGTTATCCCGTTAAATTTCCCGAAAATTCGTTGGCTGGTTTTAAATACGCGATTGATCATCACGCGGATGGGCTCGAATTCGACGTTCATCTGACGCGGGATGACGTTCCGGTCATTATGCACGATGAGAAGATTGACCGCACAACTAACGGTCGCGGTTTCATCCGTGATTATACTTATACTCAGCTGTGCCAATATCATTTAGCAAATGGTGAAACGATTCCGTTATTACGGGATTTTATGAAGCTAGTTGGTAATCATCAGATTTATCTGAATTTGGAATTTAAAACCGGTCAGATTCATTATCGCGGGATTGAAAAAATCGTTTTGGATTTAGTAAAAGATTATCAGTTGGCACACCCAATTATTTATTCTTCGTTTAGTTTACCAACTTTGAAGGTTGCTCAGAAAGTTGCTCCGCACAATCTGTATTATTTCTTAACGGGTGATCCGATCAAAGATCCGAAAGCGTTTATCAGACAGAACCATCTTAATGGATTACATCCGGGCTATTACTTGCCGGGAGTTGAATCTAAAGAGCGTGTTTATACGGTTGACGATGCCAAGACCATGAAGAAATTATTCCAGAAACACGTTTTGGGGATCTTTACTAATAATTTTGTAAAGGCCCAGAAAATCCGAAAAGCAGTTCAAGGTTAATTGAAAATAATTATAATTATAGTTGCCTCAGCGCTTTAGCGTTGGGGCTTTTTTACTTTGTCAACTTTACAAATCTACTAAATCTTCTATAATTAAATTAGGTAGCGATTGGGAGGATTTTGACCATGGAAGTTAACAAGCGTCAGTATTCAAAGATTAATGACAAAAAAGTTTTACATAAGGTTAAAAAGCAATGGGTTACGATCTCGATGGCGTTACTAGGTGCTTTAGGCTTAGGGGCAATTTCGCAAGTTCAAACGCACGCTAGTGGTGTTCATGCAACTAATTATAATTTTAATCATAGTCAGTCGCAAAATACATATTCACTTAATAGTTCTAATCAAAATCACCAAACTTCGCAAAATCCTGAACAGATTTTGAAACGGGCAAACCAATTAACGGGAAGCCTAATTGATCGAGCTGCATTAGCTGATAATGGCAAAAAAATTAGTTTGCACAATAGTTCTAAGCAAGCAACATCCATAATTCGCAACCAAACGGCTGAAGTTCCGAATTGGACTCATTTGAATCCAAAAATTAAATTTAATCAAATTAATAAATCTGATTTATTTTCAAATCATCAGAATCATCAAATTAATGTTCAGCCAGTTAAACCGTTAAAATTATCTCAACAATCATTAAAGGAAATTAATGAACAATCAACTAAGC
>CAKQCC010000066.1 GCA_934216625.1 uncultured Lactobacillaceae bacterium | reverse complement strand
ATTGAGTAAAGTCTGAAGCTGAAGATTGAATTTGGTTCGACGGAGTCTGACTTTGAGCCGCACCGTTAGAAGTTGCTCTCACTAACTGGAATTGATTTGGCTGATTCTTCGACTGCGTGACTTGATTATTATTGTTTTGACCCTGGCTAGGTTCAGAAGTCGTGTTCGCAGAAGCGTGGTTGGCAACCGCTGCGCCACCACCCAAAGCTAACAGCAACGTACTCGAAACCACTAACCAGTGTTTATGAACTTTATGTAAAACTTTCCGATCGTTTATTTTTTTAAACTTATCTTTGTTATACAGCATATCAAAACTGTCCTTTCCACTCGATTGATGCATGCATTATCTGAAAGGATAATTAGGTTTAACCTAATTTTTATGATACCATTCACTAGTAATGATTACAAAGCAAATTCTCAGTCATAAAATCGAACTCAAGAAGGCCAATCAATGCTAAAAATTAAAGTCGGAACCCAGTTCAAAACCACCACCAAACGTGGCTTCGACCGAATGGGGATTAACGGTGAAAGTGTCGGTTACTTAAACCGAAAATTAGTGTTTATCGCGGGAGCACTGCCCAACGAAACGGTGAAAGCTAAGATCACTGGTATCTACCACCATTACTTAAGGGCGCGGGCCACCAGAATCATCAAGGCCAGCCCGTTTCGGGTCAAACCCAAAGATGACTTTGCTAACCAGGTCGGCGGTTTCGAACTTGAAGACATGCGGTACCCGGCTCAACTAAGGTTCAAGAAGGCCCTGGTCAAGCAGGCTTTACAAAAATACCAGCCAAACGGTTATCGACATTACCGGATTCACAAAACCATGGGGATGCGAAACCCGTTCGGTTATCGTAACAAGCTACAATTCCCGGTGCGGAAAATCAACGGTGTAGTTAAAGCTGGCCTTTTTAAGCCCCGCAGCCACGATTTGGTTGATTTAAAGACGTGCTCAGTCCAGGATCCGCGTACCATGATGACCGTCAGAAAAATGATCCACATTCTAAGTCAGCTTAATTACCCGATCTACAACGAAGCTGCCCATTCTGGAATCATCAAAACCATCGTAGTAAGGGCTGCTTTACATACTTCCGATCTTCAAGTGGTCCTAATTACGAACACCCCGAAATTAATTCAGAAGCGCCAGATCATTCGCCAGGTCAAAATTCAGTTACCGCAAGTCACCAGTCTGATGCAGAACGTGAATCCCGGTCGGACCAGCTTAATCTGGGGGAAACGGACCATCCCGTTAGCTGGCAAAACTTTCGTTACCGAAAAATTGGGCGGACTAGCTTTTCGTTTATCGGCCCGGGCGTTTTTCCAGCTCAACAGCCGAATGATGCCGCAGCTTTACGAAGTCGTCAAGCACGCTCTAAAATTAAACTCAAATCAAAAATTAGTTGACGCTTATTCTGGTGTCGGCACCATGGGACTGCCATTTGCTAGACAGGTTAAAGAATTACGTGGCATGGATACCGTAACGGAAGCCGTCAGCGATGCTAATCAGAACGCTAAGCTGAATCATATTACTAACGCCCGTTATTATGTCGGCAAGGCCGAAGATTTGCTTCCCGAATGGTTAGCTGACGGCTGGAAACCTGACGCTTTAATCGTGGATCCGCCGCGAACCGGTCTCGGTGAGCCACTCAAGAAAGCAATTCTGAAGTCGGCTCCCCAGAATTTCGTCTACGTTTCTTGTAATCCCGCGACGCTCGCCCGCGATCTAGTAACCTTAACTAAACGATACCGGGTTCAGTGGCTTCAACCGATTGACATGATGCCGCAAACGGCCCGTTGCGAAGTGGTCGCCAGTTTTTCGCTTAAAAATTGAAATCAAGTTCTAACTCATTTATTATAAATTTGAAAAAGTAGGTGTTTCATATGCAAATTAAATTCACTCACGGCAAAATTCCGCTGCCCAGAAATTACGCAACCGTAAAGAATCCCCAAACCGGAAAAGTCCGGATTGGCAAGGTCGGTTTTTCGTTCACCACCCTGGTCTTCGACTTACTTCCGTCAATTTTCCGGAACGATTGGTATAATTTTATTTGCATGATGGGAGTTGACTGTATCCTGGTGATGGCGGCTGCCGTGATTTTTCACCAGCCGTTTTTTAAAATCAGTCAACAGGTCCTGTCATTTACTAACATCTTCTGGGCATTCATCTACAACATGATGTACTTCAGACACCTTAATAACCGAGGGTATGTGCCAACTGACGAACACTCCAGACAATTACTAATCAAGAATAAATACATTAAGCCTTAGCTTAAAAAGAAAATAAAACAGCCGTGATGAAATTTCATCACGGCTGTTTTTTGTTATCTATAATAATCGAAAAGTACGAAAAATTAACCAGCCGATTAAAATTAACCAGCTAACCAAACTAATCAGGATCCCGAACAAATACCAAATTGCCGGCTGATACCTAATCTGAAGATGATTGATTCCAAATTGGGGTCGAACCACTAGCGCCCCGATTTTAGTTAGTGGTGGGTGTCGAATTTGACGACCGTTTAACCAAACTTGGGTGTGGGCATATTTAACTACCGGCAAAATAATTTTACGACGACCGGAAGCTTTAAAACTAGCCAAAAGTGAATGGTGATTTCCGGGGCAAAACTTGGGATGAATCCGGTTGTGATAAATTTGCCGCGCCACACCGCCGTAAGGATGCAAATGATAATATTTAGCATTAGAATTAATTGAACGATTACTTGGCAAATAATCAGGTGATGGTTTAGCAACCCAACGAAACAGTTCGCCGTAATTTGGCCCCACAATTGCGTTGCGGATCCGTTGCGGATTGGATCCAGGAAGGTATGATATCGAACCTAAGCCAGGAGAAAACACCACCAGACGACTCTGGTAGCGATTTTCGGCAATCTGAGCGGAACCATAGGCAGTCATTAAAGTGTGGCCAACGGTTAACACCACCAGAATCATCATGGCCCAATTCAACCAGCGAAAACCGGGTAAATAACGACCGGCACGCCGAAATTGTGAAATCATGATGGCTAAAATTAGCAGGAAAATCGTCAATCCGACCGCCATAAACCGCTTTGGAAATTGCAAATCAGTATCTAGAATTGGGAAACGTTTCTGAAACCAACGCCACGGAAACCATTCGGTCGATAGCCAAATAAAACCAAAGCCCAGAAAGATCATCAATAAATTAGGGATTTGCTTTAAATGAATAGCGTCAAGTAAGTAAATAATGCTAATTAAAACCAACCAGAACGTTAAGACACAACCGAAGATACTTAAATTTTGGTTAATTGGAATCTGGTGAGTCAGCAAAACCGTATCGTTCGGGTTTTGATCCATGTTTGCAACCGGGAACACCGGGATAAAATGGTGATGATTAGAGCTCATTACTTCTAGGATACTGCCCCAAACGTTAAACGTCAGCACCAACGTAAGTCCAGTGGCCATCAATAATTGAGTAATTACCGTTTGCCAGTGCCGGCGGTGAATCCACAGCGCCATCATCAGACATGGCAAGAACGCCAAAGCACTTAAAATCACCGTAAAGACGTGAGTTTCGGACATTAGGAACATTAAGAACGTCAACTTTAGCCATTCCAAGCGGCCGGTGACCAGCCACCGGGAAGCAATTAAAATCAACCACGGAATCATTGCCGCACCGACACCGTCGAACTGAAGGCCCCAAACGAAGCCCATAACTGGCGGAGTCATCATGTACAAAAAACTAATTAGGTACTTTAGAGACCAATTGACCTGCCAAAAGTTAGTCAACTGGTACATTGAACATCCGGCAATCACCAATATGATTAAATTCAACAGCATTTCCCAGCGAAACCAACTGCCGCTTAAAACCAGGAGCAAGCCACTAAAGTAACCACCTAGCGGGCCGTAAAGGGCATTAACGATTCGACCACTGTGGGCAAAACTAAAAATTGAAAGGAAGTAACTAAAGTGCCCGGTTTGGATTTGGCGAGCGGCCTCGTAAGTTGCGCTCATGTGAAATAACGTGTCAACACCATTGATGGATTCCCGTTTCAAAAGTGGGCTTCCGATAATGATCAAAGCCATTCCGAACATTATCAGAAGCGGTAAAATTTGCTGAAAGCGTTTCTTCATGCTGATTCCTTCCAAAACAAAAGGGCTCAATTCTTCAAAACGAATTAAGCCCCCTTAGCATTCGAATCAAATCAATTTAATGATTCCGGGCAATTTCAACCCGGGCGTCGATCTTTTTGTTATCGTCAGGATTCAAATCTTCGTTGTAAGAGAAATCAGCATCTTTAAAGTAATGTTTCATTTCTTTATTAACGGTGTTCAGATCACGGCGGTCATTGTTCTGACGAGTAACCAATAACGTATATTCTTTATTATTTTCGTCGACGTTTTCAAAGCTATAAGTAACGTCAACGGTATTCAAAATTTCTTGAATTAACTGGCGTTCAGTCATCTTCATAACTAAATTCCCCCTCATCAATAAAATCTAACGGGTTTTATTTTACTACATTTTCGCCAAAATATGAATTATGATAATGGTAGTGATTTTAATGAAGGAGGAAGAGCAATGAGCATTCAAGACATGTCAAAAAACTTGCTGGCAACCAAAAATCAGCAGCAGACCGTTCGGGTTCAGAGTCACAACACTTTGACCGTCGGCAACGTCACCGGGCTCAGCAACGGTGTCCTTAGCTTAAAAACTAAGAACGGGGTCCAAAAACTTAACATGACCGCCGTTGATAATTACAAAATTATGAACAACTAAATCAAAATTAACTAAACAAAAAATCCTCACGACCAAAAAATCGTGGGGATTAATTTTTGGGTAAGGAAGCTAAACGTTACTTAACGAAATGATCAATCGGTCCGCAGGCGTAAAGCCCAGACTGGCCCGGACTAACCAAAGC
>CAKQCC010000065.1 GCA_934216625.1 uncultured Lactobacillaceae bacterium | reverse complement strand
ACGTAGCCGTCGTCAGTTACGAGGTAATGACCATCGGCAAATTGATCAATTTTTAGCTTTAGCCAGAATTTGGGATGGTTATCAATGGTCGGTAGGGCAATTAATGAGTAACTGCTGATGTGGCAATTAATGGTAATGGTCTTATTGTCATGATGCGGAATGACGATAAAGTAATTATTATGCTTAGGATTGGCTTGCTTCAAATTGGTGGTGAGCCGATCCAAAAATTCGTATGAGTAGGGCATTTTTAACGCTTCCTTTCTTGTTTTCGGCCCCGTTGGGCAATTTTCAAATTAGTTAGCGCGTACTGGTTATTCGGAATTAATTTTAACGCTTGTTTCAAAACCGGGATGGCTTGCGAATACTGGTGAACGTTGTTTTCGGCCATTCCTAGATTGTTAAGGATTGCGACTTTTGAAGCCCCATTATTTAGATTGAGGTGATTAGCTCGCTTGAAGTCGCTAATTGCGGCTTGGTATTCTTGATCCGCCAGTTCAGCACAACCCCGCTCAAAGAACGGCAAGAAAATTTTGGAATTTAACTTGATTAAATGATTGAACGCCCGGGTTGCTGAATGGTTTTTGCCCGCTTTCATTTCGGCTGAACCCAGGAAGAAATAGGCTTTTTCGTAATCGTTCTTGAATTTAATGGCTCGCTTGAAGTCCGCAATTGCTTTTGAGTAATGACCTAAATTGTATTCGGCACCGCCCCGGTTGCAATAACCGACCGCGTAACGTGGGTTTAAACTAAGCGCTTGGTTATAATCCGCAAGCGCGCCCTTGAAATCATGAAGGTGTTCTTTAGTTAATCCCCGATTACTGTAAAGGCTGTACTTAGGGTTATGAGAATTGCTGAGCGGCAAATTAGGGTATTTCTCAATCGCGAGGTTAAAATGCTTTAGTGCTGAACGGTTGTGGCCCTGTCTAGCCAAAGTAATTCCCTGTTGATTTTGTTGAATAACTTGTTTCATAGCTTTGTCCATGCTGATTTCACTTCCCTATAACACAATGAGAACGTAAATATAAGGTAAAATGGTGAACCCGATTGAAACGATGGTTTGAAAAATTAAATCCAGTAATAATAATTTTGAATATTTTGATTTTCGACCTGGCGATTTTTGAGTTGCTAGAATGAGTCTAACCGGGATTGGCGGAATCTTTTCAATTCGGTTCCGAATCAGTTTGGCTCCGCTGAAAATTAGAATTGCAACCAAAATATCGGTAATTATAAGATCATTATTCAGATAAAAAATAATGATCAGAATTAACGAAAGAATCAGTGGCATCATGTCATTAAAGATGGTGCGGTGGGTATCTCGATATTCACGCACGAATTCACGCGTGATTAACTGACACCAGCCGGTTAGTTCGTCCAGCTGCCGATGATGAATTAAGTCAATCACCGAATCTTTTAGGACCATTAGATCCATAAAGCCGAGTAATCCGAAGATCCCGATTACGATCATCCGAAATAAAATTGTTAACATTTAATCAGCTTTCACTTGTTGAGGGCAAAATCAGTATTTAAAAAGTAGAAATTGCCGCCGTGAATTAAAACTTTTGATTCAACCAGTCGTTGCATCAATGCTTTAACGAAACCGGGTGCTAAGTTGAGCTTTTGCGCGATGTCAAATGGAGTCTTTTCTAAAATCTCGTTTCGGTAAAAATGATGAAATAAGTAGCTGATCACTTGACATTCCGGGTTGCTGGGGCCCAACAAGATTTCTAGATTTCTTAAAGCTTTGCTGACGCTTAAAACAATCGTTGATCCGTTTTTGCGCAAAATATTATCCCCTTTAATTAGTTAATTTTATCATTAAAGTAACTTTAACGCTATCATTTAAAGCAAAGAAGGCAAATTATGAACATTAACATTAGTGATCCGTTCTTTTTACACCGGCAAATCGTGCTGCACGACAGTCATTTGGCAATCGACAGCGTGACTTTAAGTAAAATCCTGGGGATCCCGTATCCTAAAATGGTGATTAAAATTAGGGTGATTCTTCGTTCAAAATCTAAAGCCGATTTAATTTTGACGGCCAAGAATTATCGTTATCACCGAAAAAATTACGCTCGGTACTTGATCACACCGGATGGCGTTCGCCAGTTTTTCCGGCCGAATCGTAATCAACAACGTTTGATTGAACAGCATCTAGAAACTAGTTCTAGAATTAAACGGTCAAATTGAATCTAATGGGGTGAAAGTCTATAATTACCGTAGTAATAATTTTAAGAAGGTCATTAATTTGAAAAATTTAAGAAAAATTAATGAAAAGAAAGTTTTACATAAAGTTCATAAACGCTGGTTAATCGTATCCACCGCACTTTTGGGAATTGCGGGGGTTAACGGATTAGCAGCAACTCATGTGTCAGCAAACGTTAATCGTCAAAATCCCGGTCAAAAGACTAACCAAATTAACAATAATATTTCTCAAAAACCTAAGGTTACTATTACTAATGCTGAGCCTAGTATTAACAATAGTAATAATCATCAATCGTATCGTAATCAAGAAGCTCGACGACAAGCGGGTCATGATGTTTATCGAGAAGCCCTTAATTATTATAGTCAACAAACAAGCGGGATGCCTAAGCAAGCTCGTCGAACCTTTAATCAAATGATTAGAAGTAATTTCAAAAATCGTTTGGGCTATTATGAAGATATGGTTAAATATCAAAATGATATAAATTCTAATCACAATGCTCAAAAAGTAGTTGAAAATAAAGCTAGTAAAATGGCTAAAACGCCATTGTCCACAACACTTAATAGTCTTAAATCCTATGTAAGCGGTTCAACGTTAGAAGCTAAATCACTTAATTCAGATATTACTAGTCTTTCTACAAGTTCAAGTAGTGAAGAAGCAAACAGTCATTCTCTTGATAGTGTGATTAGTAATGAGAGAAACGAATCCAATAGTATTAATAATGAAATTAATTCTGAAAAATCTGCCATTGTTAAGAGTGTTGCTTCAACTGGAAATAATAAAGGTCAACTTGACGCGTTAATTAATAATCTTTCGTCCAGTGTGCAAAAGCTTAAGAAGACTAGAAATTACGAAAAGGCCATCAATGCTGAAATTCAAAATAATCTTGTAAAAATTAATAATGATCAAAAGATCATTAATAGTGATAATGGTCAAATTGCTAGTAATCAGGGATTAATTAATCAATATAATAAAGGAACTAGTAATGCCAATAATGATATTAAAAGTTCTTCGAGCGCTGGTTCGATTTTAACGAGTGAATTTACTACTGTTCTAGCTTCTAGTGCTTATAATACTAAATTAGATTCAATGGCAAAAAGTACTTCCGCTTCAATATCATCCAGTGCATCTGAAGCACTTAAGAGTTCTTATCCAAAATTACAGTCAATTTTATCTAATGCTAAAGCCAGTGCAGCATCCAGTTCTTATAATATTAAATTGGACTCAATGGCTAAACGAGCCTCTGCTTCGGCATCTTCCAGCGCGTATAAAATGGCTAAAAGTGCATATCCGCAACTGAATTCAATTTTATCTAATGCAAAATCCAATGCTCTGATATCCAGTGCTAATGCTAGTAAAGCTTCTGCTTCCGCTAGTCGGTCGGCGTCAGAAAGTTTACAAGCCCGTTTTCGTCGTGATCAGAATTTCCTCAATCATCATCATGGTTATAGTCCAAAGCATTTTAACAAAAGTGATTCTGCTAAATGGGCTCGGAATCATAGGCAACATCCAGCTGCTGCTCAAAAGAATAATACTGCCCAAAATCAAAAACCCCATGAAATTAATTACCGAACTCATGGTAATTTCATTCCGTTAAGTAATAGTTATCATAATCACAATGCTGATGCAATTCAGAATTATAAGCAAAAACAGCGAATTGGTCATGCTCATGATGTTGACGTAATTAAAGAACGCAACCAACGAAAACAAACTCGCCATGCTCATAATATTGATGTGATAAAAGCTTATAATGCTAAGCACCAACGACAGCATCAACATTATGCTGATGAATTAAAAGCTTATGATGCTAAACGTCAACGACAACGTTTCCATAATCTTAATGAATATAAAATTCGTCACCAGCATCAGCAATCGGTGACTAAACAAAAAGCAACTCCTAAACGAAATAGTCATAACATTACACCAACTAATCATCAGATTCATAATATGAACGTGATTAAATTTTATGCGGCTCGTCGGGCCCATGATGTAAACGTTTTTAAGATCCGTTCAGATCAGCATAATCATAACGTTAATCGTTGGAACATTGCTCATCGGCGCCATAGCAAACAAAGCCATTCAAGAAATAAAAATTCAACTTCACACAAAGATAATGGTCAACCTAGTCACGGAGATCATCAAACTTCTTCGGTAATTAATCACAGCAATAATTCTCAAAATCAGAATGATGCCGTGAATTCTAATTCATCCGTAAGCTCTAGCTCAAATGGTTCTCAGCAGTCATCAACTACTCAGCAGGATAGTAATTCAGAACCCAGTGTTCAACAAGATCAGATTTCACCAGTCAATGATCAACAATCAGTGAGCTCAAATCATCAAATTGCTCAGCCCAAATTGGGTGCTACTGAAAATAATTCGGGTGATGAACAAAATGGCCCAACTCAGGCACCTGATTCTGGAATTTCTGAGAATAACGATAACACTGATGATGATAGTACGGATCCGGTTCAGTCACGCAATTCTGATAATTCTGATTTGAGTTCACCCAAAAATACTGATAATACAGTTGATGAACAAGCTGATCCCGCAACCGATGATAATTCTGGTTCAGAATCAAATCCTTCGAATAATCAAATCAGTGGTTTAACGTCAAATCCTCAAAAAGGATCTGGGGCTAACAAGAAAACAGCCGCAGTTTCAACTTCCAATTCTCAAGAAACCGGTACGTTACCACAAACTGGTGAACCAGTTCGCCAAAATCTTTTGGGCGGTATCTTATTATTGATAGCTGCGGTAATTTTTGAAACTGGTTCATTAGTTATGCGTCGACGCAA
>CAKQCC010000064.1 GCA_934216625.1 uncultured Lactobacillaceae bacterium | reverse complement strand
ACGCCCGAAAGTATACCCTCGACCCGTTCGAATTTTCACTTGACGCCAGTGATTTTTGCGACGTAATCATCTGCGACTACAATTACCTGTTCGACCCGGAAGTCAAGCTAAAGCGTTTCTTCGCGAAACCCGATCCCGAAAATTGTTTTTTAATTGACGAAGCTCACAACTTGGTTAGCCGATCCAGAGCTATGTACTCGGCCAGCCTAAAAAGCGACCGGTTAAACCAAATCATTAAAGTCACTCACCATCACCGATCCCGTTGTCGAAATTTATTCTCAGCATTAAAACGGTTAAAAACCGGTTTCCGAAGTTGTCAGCAACGTTTAAACCAAAGTCACCAATTTAGCACTAGCCAAACGAAACCGTTAAGAAAATTCAATCACACTATCCACAGCCTGGTTCGGACCACCCAAAAGTGGCTAACTAAACAGCCCCAGCGTGACGACCTGGTTAATCAAATCATCCAATTCGGTTTTGCCTGCAACAGTTACCTCACCATCGGTGGCTACTATGATTCAACCTACCGAACCCGAATGATCCACGACCGTCACCACCAGATCACCTGTCAGGAATTTTGTCTCGACCCTAGCAAGTATCTGGCCCGCTCACTCAAGCTCGGTGGCAGCGCAATCCTGTTCAGCGCCACCCTTTCACCGATGAGCTATTACCAGCGAACCCTTGGCAACGAAAAAGACAGCCTTGCTTATCAACTGCCGTCACCGTTCCCACCGGAATGCCAAAAAATTATCATTACCAACTATATTCAGACCACTTATCGACAACGGAAACAAAACCAAAATAAAATTGTCCACACAATTCACGCCCTGGTCACCAGCCAGACTGGCCACTACTTAATCTTTTTTCCGTCCTACCGATATTTAGACACCATTTTTGACGAATTTAAGCAACGTTATCCACAACTGCGAACCTTGAAGCAAACTAACTCGATGAATAATCAGCAGCAAAGCAATTTTCTAAACCAATTCAAGCAAAATTATCAAAAATCACTGGTTGGTTTCGCGATCCTCGGCAGCAACTTTTCGGAAGGAATCGATCTTAAAGGCAAAGCGCTAATCGGCGTCGGGATCGTCGGGGTCGGTTTACCTAAAATCAACGACCAGACCAATTTAGTCAAAGATTATTTCGACGCGGAAGGGCATGGTTTTGAATACGCCTACCAGATTCCGGGACTTAACAAGGTTTTGCAGGCAGCGGGCCGTCTAATCCGTAGCGCTAACGATTGCGGAGTGATCGCGTTGATGGACCAGCGCTTTAATGAGTTCCGCTACCGAAGATTTTTGCCTGATTTTTGGCAGGTTAAAACGGTTAGCAATTTGAAACAATTTAAGACAATCATTAAAAAATTTTGGAAATAATTAATTTAAATCATAAAAAAAGCGCTGATAAAATCAGCGCTTTTTCGTTAAAGCATTATTTTATTAACTTAATTTTATTTCTACTTAATTATTTTTTCCGGGCATACGCAGACACCTTCTGGAACCCGAAAATCCTTTTGGATCATCTTTAATTTACCGGTCTGAGCGTTTCGTTCGTACAAAGTAGCGTTATTCGTGTTCTGATTCAAAGCGATCACCATTGACTGATCGTGATTAAAGTTAAAATCACGCGGGAAATCACCCTCGGTTGAGATTTGCTGAATCAACTTCAAAGTTCCGTCCGAACCGGTCCGGAAAACCGCAATACTGTTGTAACCACGGTTCGAAACGTACACGAATCGCCGGTCGCGTGACAAGCGAATTGCGGCAGCGCCGTTATGTTTTGTCCAGGTATCGGGAATGGTGGATAAGATTTGTTTAACCGTAAACTTACCGGCTTGGGCGTCGTAATTCAAAACCGCAACGTGACTACTTAATTCGGCCGCTAAATAAGCCACGTGCTTATTCGGATCGAACACGATGTGGCGCGGGCCGAAACCGGGTTTGAACTGTAAATGACTAACCGGACTTAATTTACCGGCGTTACTCAAATCATATAAATAAACCCGGTCCTGACCTAAATCAACCACTACCAATCGGCCGTCAGGAGTCACGTCAGCAAAGTGCGGATGGGCACCGTCTTGCTGTTCAGGACGGGGACCCGTATGGCCCTTGTCAACGACCCGATCGGTTTCTTTCAAGGAACCATCATTCTGAATCTTATAAATAATCACCGCACCGGTATGGTAATTAGCGGTGAAAACCATCTGACGAGGTTCATCAACCGTCACGTAAGCCGGTGACGTTCCCGGATTCAGCTGATAATCAATCACTTTCGCGGGACGGGTGCTGTTATCCAAGACTTGTAAGCCGCCTTGCATGTGATCATCCTCTTCAGCCCAATTATTGTGCCAAACTTTATCAATGGCGTAAATTCGGTTCTTTTTTGATAATGCCAAATACGTCGGGTTGCCGCTGGAAGCCACGTAACGCAAATTCTGAAGCCGCTTTTGATCATCATTTAATTCTAATTCATAAATTCCGTAACTGCTTTTTAAAGTATAAGTTCCCAAAAGAAACTTTTCGATCATTTCGAATGCCTTCCTTCGGTTAAATTTTAAACCAACCCGCTTTTATTTTCCAAAATTGCCATTCTTAGTGATTAATTATAAAATAATCAAATGATAATCATTATTAATAACCGGAGATGTCTAAATTGAGAAATCCACTTTATTTAAAGGCAATTAAAGTTTTAAGAAAGCACCGGGTTCGAATTACGCCCCAGCGTCAAATCATCCTTAAATATTTAATCAACCACCACAACCACCCGTCAGTTTACATGATCTACAAAGCCCTTAAGCAGCGATTCACTAACCTAAGCATGGCAACGGTCTACAACACCTTAAGAAAATTAGAATCAATCGGCATCATTATCGAGCTTCCCGGTCAAAACGGCGGGGTCAGGTTCGATTTCTTCGGGAATCCCCACATGCACGCCATTTGTCAAAATTGTGGCCGGATCTTTGACGTCCCGAACGTTAACTACTCAAAATTGGAAGACCACATTAAACAATTGGCCAAAAAGCAGACCGGTTTTAAAGTTAACAAGGTTAAAATCGAAGTCAGTGGAATTTGCCCAAGTTGCCAGAAGAAACTAAGCCGTCATTAATGAGCATCTAACCAGGTCAAAATGTCTTTAATCCGCTGAATCCTCAAGCTGGGTAAACCGTGGCGTGAAACCCCGTGGTACCCCTGCGGATAACGAACGTACCTAACTTCGGTTCCGGTCTGCTTGACCGCCGTAAAGTAGGCTTCACTCAAGCAAGCCGGGCAGCGCATGTCGTACTCACCGTGCTGAAGAAGTAACGGCGTCTTAACGTTCATTGCGTAAGTAATCGGTGACTCTTTCCGGTACAAAGCGTCCGCGTGATCACGGTATAAATCACACCCGAGTTCATCCCGACAGAACCGAATACCGATGTCGCTGGTTCCGTATTGCATCCGCCAATCTGCTAAAGGCCGCTGCGCAATTGCGGCGGTAAACCGATTGCTGTGGCCAATCGTCCACAGCACCATGAAGCCACCGTAGGAACCGCCGATAATAAACACCCGGTGGGGATCCAAATCTTTAAATCGACGCAAGGCCGCCGACAGTCCGCTCATTACGTCAGCATAATCATGCTCACCGTAGTGGCCAATCACGTCGGTTTCGAATTGCTGGCCGTAAGTCGTTGAGCCACGGGGATTGACGTACACGATCGAATAGCCATGAGTCGCAAGGACCTGAAATTCATGGAAAAAGCTTTCACCGTAAGCATCGTGAGGTCCACCGTGCACGTATAAAATTACCGGGCTCTGGGTCTGAGGCTTCAAAGAATGCATAACCCATCCCGATAGCATGACTTTCTGATCTTTAGATCGGTACTTAAACGCGCTGACTTTAGCGTAACGATGGGTTTGTTCAAACTGACGGTTCGGATTAAAGACCGAAATTTCTTGACCGTTATTTAGACTCAAATGTCGCAATTCACACGGTTGAGTCTGTTTGGAAGAGCTGAGTACCACTTCAGTCGAATCAATCACGTTAAAATCATAAATTTCGCGTTTCCGGTCACTGACTAACTTAATCCGGTGAGCGCGGCCAAGATACAACTGACTCCGACCGTGATGATAAGCGTGAAATAGATAATCACGCGAATTAAGCCAGCGCATCTCAACGTTTGAACGCTGTTGAGCGAAATCGGTGCTCAAGCCACCGGCATAGCCAACGTCAACGTCATCCAATCGTTTGGTCAGATTCACTAAACGGTGATTAGCGACATTGTATAACCAAAAGTCATTTACGGTGACGCTCGGGTACCGATTATCATTTCCCACTAGCGCAATTAACTTGCCGTCGGGTGAAAATCGAGCCGTGTGAAAAACGCCGCTCGGGACCTGTTGATTGATTAAAGTGGTTCGGTCGTTTTTAAGGTCATAGCAAAAAGCACCCTGAGCGCGATTAATGTCGTTCTTTAAATGACGAGTGGTTTGCAAATACAAAATTTGGTGGCGCCGGGGGGCAAACGACTGCAAATTAAAGTCATGATGACTTTTCATTACCGTGGTAACTAAATTGCGCTTTAAATCATATAATTTAACCAAATTAGTCGCATGATTAGGCAGCCAGCCGTAGCCGTCCTGCTTATTAACCAACTTAATGACCTTGCGAGTGCGCGGGAATTGACTAGTGTGATACTTCGGAATTTCGTGATTAACGGTCACTTTAAAATAGAGCCAGTGCCCACTTAAGTGAAGCTGGCTAACCGAACCCGTTCCGGTCTTAACTAACCGGCGATTGCGATCGGTGAGCGAGCGGCAGATCAATTGGCCACCGTGCGGTCCCTGATGAACATAATACAATTTATGAGCATAAATTACCGGATTAACGTTAATTCCGTTATTAGTCCATTTTCGACAACGACCCGCGGAATCGTGGCTTACGATCTGAGCATAATAATGATTAGTCTTAGCGTCAATTCCGTTTAGTACGAAGAAGTCGGATTGACCAGCATGAACCGGTTGAGTAACCGACCGCAAGTGAGCCAAATCAGTTGCGTGAACTCCGAGCA
>CAKQCC010000063.1 GCA_934216625.1 uncultured Lactobacillaceae bacterium | reverse complement strand
GCCTTGAACCACGAAGAGATTGCGGCGGCCGGTTTGGATACCGTTGAAAACGAAACTGATACGTTTACTAAAGATAGTCATGGCCAGCCCGTTCCTAATCCGTTCGTTCGGAATTTAATCCGACGACCGAACGTAGTTATGACGCCGCATGTCGCTTTCTTTACCGACAATTCCGTTAAAAACATGGTCAATATTTCGTTAAATGACGTGATGACGATCGTAAATGGTCATCATTCTGAAGACCAAGTGAATTAAATTTGACTTTTTATAAAATAGGTCTACTATTAAAGGTGAATTAAGGATCTTAAGTGATTAGTTCAGATCCAGAACGTTGAAAAATAGCATCGGTTAACTTAAAAACCGGTGCTTTTATTTTAGAAATTATTTTGAATTTTCTCTTGCATTTCTTTTTTAATGTGCTAGTATAATAATTGTCGGTTGGTTACTTATAAGCTTCCTATTTCTTAGGTCTTTAATTGGACCAATATTTGATTAAAAGCTTAAGAGAGGGGAATGTTTATGACACTTACTGTAATGACTTTTATCATCATGTTAGCTACCGTTGCTGGTGGTTATGGTGTTGTATCATTAATTAGCTTTTATTATGAAGCTAAAACTGCGGATCAAGCTGTACGCAAGACCCAAAGCTCAAGATCGAATGTTACTAGTATGCGAAATAACGAACAATATGAAGAATAAGTTAAATTAGCAAAACAAATTGCACGAGAGCAATTCAACAAAAACAGTACCTAGATTTAAGGTGCTGTTTTTTGTTTATTTTTTAGGGAGGCTGGTTTAACTTTTGCGAAAATCTCGTTTTAAATGTGGCTTGTTAATTATTCTGGTTGCGTTTTTCTTTTTGTCAGGTTGTACTCATTCTAGTTCAACCAGACCAAGGACGATTCACGTGACGGCGTCCGTTAATTTTTATGGCGACGTTGCTAAGGCCGTCTTGGGTGACCATGGTAGAGTTTCGTCATTAATTCGAACGTCTGGAGTCGATCCTCACGATTTTCAACCGACGCCTAAGGATGCCGAAACCATCTCAAAATCGAACGTGGTTTTAATGAACGGTTTAGGCTACGACCAGTGGTTTCGTGATTTAACAAGGGACGTTCCGCATGCCAAGTTGATTTCGGTTGGCAACTTGATTAACAAACGAACGGGTGATAATCCGCACGTTTGGTACCGAACGCAGACCATGCCGAAACTGGCCAATGACCTAGCAGATCAATTTGGTCGGATCGAACCGGAACATCGTCAGGATTTTAAACGAAACGCCAAAAGGTACGTTGATTCGCTTCGTCCCGTCAACGTCCTTTTAAATCGGCTTCGCCGGCACGTTCGGAAACGTCAAGTGGACGTTACGGAACCGGTCTTTGATTATTCACTGCACGATTTAGGCTACCGAATCCACGATCCCGGCTATTCAAAAGCCATTGAAAACGGTATTGATCCCACTCCCGAAGAGATTCGGGGCGTTCAGACCGATTTGAAAAATCATCGGGTTGCCTTTTTAGTTCAAAACGTTCAAACTTCGAATTCGTTGACTAGGCATTTAGTTCGTTTGGCTCGTCAGCATCACGTTCCAATTTTGAAGGTGAGTGAAACGATGCCGAACCGCAAAAATTATCGTTCTTGGATGTTAAAACAAGATCTTCAGTTAGCTAAGATTCAAAAGAATTGAGGAGAGGTTCACAAATGAAACCGGTTTTGACCGTCCGTCATTTAAACGTGGAAATTGGTTCACGGACTTTAATTCGGGACCTTTCTTTTCGTGTCAAGCCCGGAACTTTGACCTGGATAACCGGTGAAAACGGGGTTGGCAAAACCACTTTGGTTCGAGTTTTACTAAAAGCGTTTTGGCACTCTAATTCCGCCGTCCAGCTTTTAATTTCTAGGCGTCGGGTTCAGTGCGTTCCGCAGTTTCGGAACGTTGCGGCTGATTACCCGCTGACGATTCGCGACTTCGTCGGTCTAAGTGCTAATCAATCGTGGTTACCCTGGCTGAACCGTCCTGAAAAGTTGCTCTTGAATCAAGTGATGAAACAAACGCATTTAACTAAGCTTGCGAACGAATCGCTGGGTGAAGCTTCCGGTGGTGAGCAGCAGCGGGCTTTCTTAGCGCAAGCGCTGCTGACTAAGCCTAAATTATTAATCTTGGATGAAGCCACCAGTTCGGTCGACACCAAGACCGAGACCTTAATTCAAGCGGCTATGCACCGCTTGATTAAGGGTCGGACCAGTTTCGTGATTGCCCACCGGCTTTCGACAATTCAGAATGCGGACCGGATTATTGTAATGAACCACGGTCACATTATTGAAACTGGTAACCACCGCAGCCTTTTGAAGAAGCACGGTTTTTACTACCGGTTATATAATGCTCAATTTGCCTAATCCGTTTGAGCAAATTATTTGTAAAAAGAAATTGTTTTGCTAGCATGTAATTAACTTGAATTATAAGAAATGAAAGGAGCAATTAAATGCAGGCTAAGGACGTTGACTACGATTTTACCAAACGGTCAACCGTTTACTGGATTACGATTTTAATCTGGATCCTTTCGACTTCGTTACTAACGGTTTTACCGTTAGTTCGTGCATTTGAAACCTATGATTTCTTGAATGCTTGGATAATTACTTTGTTAATCGTCAACGCTTGTTTCTCGTCTTATTTTTGGTTAAGCGGTTTTAAGGACATTATTTATTTCTGGACCTATCATTTTATTAAACGGCCAGAATTACGTGGTGAAAAACAAATCTTGCAAATTCCGCTTCCTAAGAAATGGCGTCCCAAGGTTTTATTATTATATACGACCTGTAATGATTTTATTCCAGGCGCCCTGGCTCAATCAATGCAACAGACTTATTCGAATTGCCAGACCGTAATTTTAGACGATTCGCAGGACGTTCACTACCGACGTCAAATTGATCGCTTTAAGCACAAGCATCACGGAGTTAAAGTGATTCGTCGTCAGCACCACGTTGGCTTTAAAGCTGGTAACCTAAATCATTTTCTACTTCATTATCATGATTATGATTATTTCGTTTTGCTGGACAGTGATGAACTAATCCCGCATGACTTCGTAATCAAAGCACTGCATTATTTTGTCTTTAACCCGAAGATGGGAATCCTGCAATGCATTCACACTTCCGACCGCAATCAAAATTACTTCATGTCGCTGTTTTCCCGCGGAAGTAACTCGTTTTGGGGAGTTTATAACACCGTTAAGATGAAGTATGGCTTTCTTTCTTTGCTCGGTCACGGTGCGATGGTCAGCCGGAAAGATTATGAAAAGGTCAACGGTTTCCCACTGGTAGTAGCCGAAGACCTTTGCTTTAGTGTCGAAAGCCGGCTGCAGAATTTCCAAATTGGCTTTTCGAACCTAATCGTTTGCCGCGAAGAATTTCCAATTGATTACATTGCTTTTAAGAAGCGTCAATCAAAGTGGACCGCCGGAAATTGGGAGTTCATTAGGAAATACACACGGAGAATCTTTTTAAGCCATCGGATTCACTGGTACGAAAAATTGGATTTACTGATTTTTGTTTACTCGCTTTCGATTTACGCTTTACTTTATGGGTCAGTAATCATTTGTTCAATTATTTTGCCTTATTTGCAAGTGGGTTACATTTATTCACTTTGGATGTGGATCCCGATGCTATGGTGCTATTTTGCCCAAACGATTAATGACGCGTTTATGCAATTAAAGCTGGGGTACCCGCTACGCAAGTTACCAATGTACATGGTGAATACGATGGTCTTGTACGGATCAATGTATTGGACAACCGTCAAAGTGACGTTCTCAACTATCATGGGTCATCCAGCGAAGTTTGTGGTTACGCCCAAGACCGACGCTAATTATTCGTGGCGAAACGTGATTCATTATAACTGGCCCGAATTTGTGTTCGGCCTCGTGACTTCACTAGCTGCCATTTTATTTTCAGGAAGCTACTGGATCTTAATGACGTTTCTGCCCGGAATGTTTGGCGGCTACTTAACCCTTTTTTCTAATCATCAGGATGATCACAATCATCGGGTCGTTAAGTTAATCCGACACAATAATTACGAAGGTCAGCACGGTCGAAAAGTGACAACCCTGAAGTGATTAATCAGCTTTAAATGACCTCTGGGTATGCTATAATTGATTTTAGAAATGATTAATGGTTCGTAAATTAACTTTTGACTGGGGTTGAGAGATTATGATGAACTACAATAAGCGACAATTTACTAAGGTTAATGACAAGAAAATCCTGCACAAGGTTAAAAAACATTGGATTGTGATGTCGGTCGCCATGCTCGGGATGTTGGGCGTGGGTGCTTTTCAGACCCAAGCTCACGCCAGTTCAACCGACGCGGCTTCGACTTCGACCGCTAACCTTAAACAGTCGGATCGTCAGAATAATCATTTATCACAACCGGGGCAAGCTAACCCTAATCAGCCCCAGGTTAACGTTTCTCAAAACCCCAGCCAAATTTTGTCTCAAGCTCACCAGATGACAAGTAACTTGTTGCGCCAGCAGGCCTTTCATGATTCACAGGGCCGGATTAATCAGCAACCTCAAAATAATAATCAATCTCAATCTAGTTTACAGGAAAATAATAATGAGCCTAAAAATGTAGGTGCAACGCCAAAGGTTAATGTGAACGTAAGTAAAAATGTTTTAGATCAGAAGCTAAATCTTAATCTGGGGTCGTTAAAAGATAATCAGAATCCGTTAAACCAAACCAAACCAAAATTAAAAAGCGTTTTGCCTCAATCATATAGCGGTCAAATAGCTGGATCTTATAATACGAATGTTAACTGGACTCTGGATCAAAATGGGAACTTAAATCTATCTGGTGGCACGTTATCAAGTGGTTTTAATAATACTTTAGCTGATCAAATTGGTAATAGTAGTGGATTAGGAGGAAGCGTTGCTTCTGACATTTATTCGATTAGTTTTAATAATGTTAATTTACCTTGGAATCCAATTGAGATGTTTTATGGATTACATAATTTGAGAACCTTTGACGGTAGTGGATTAAATGGTTCTAATTCGAACATTATTGAAGCTTGGTACATGTTTCAGTATGATAATAATTTAAGAACCGTTAAGAATGTTTCTGATTGGCAATTTGGTAATAATGCTTCGTTAAAC
>CAKQCC010000062.1 GCA_934216625.1 uncultured Lactobacillaceae bacterium | reverse complement strand
CTATTAATCAGGCCAATATTAGGTCCTTCCGGCGTTTCAATTGGACAGATCCGACCATAATGAGTGTAATGAACGTCACGAACTTCGAAACCAGCCCGGTCACGAGTTAAACCACCGGGACCTAAGGCTGACAAACGACGTTTATGAGTTAATTCACCTAACGGATTATTTTGGTCCATAAATTGTGATAATTGTGATGAACCAAAGAACTGCTTAATGGCAGCGGTGACTGGTCGAATGTTAACTAATTTCTGCGGAGTCACGGTTGCGGCATCCTGAATTGACATCCGCTCGCGAACGACCCGTTCCATTCGAGCCAATCCAATCCGAAATTGATTTTGTAATAATTCACCAACTCGGCGAATTCGTCGATTGCCTAAGTGATCAATATCATCACGGGTGCCTAAATGTTCCTGCATATTAAAGAAGTAATTCATTGCGGAAACGATGTCGGCGTTCGTTAAGTGGGTATAACTTAAATCAATATTGTCGGGGCCAATCGCCGGAACCACGTGACCAGGATTCTTCTTAGAATAGACTTTAATAATTTGAACCGTCATCGGTTTCGGGTCAACCGCATCTTTACTTGGGGTGAACGTATAAGCTTTAAAATCTTTTCGGTCTAAGTACGGTCTTAACTTTTTCAGAACTTTCTTATCAACTTTAGTTCCCTTTTTGGCTAAGATTTCACCAGTATCTGGATCCGCCAACGTTTCGGCCAAAGTTAAGCCAAACAATTGGTTTCTCAAATTCAGCTTTTCGTTAATCTTATAACGACCAACCGGCGCGGTACTGTACCGCTTATGATCAAAGAAACGATTAGTCAATAAATTGCGAGCCGACTCAGCGGTTTTCGGTTCACCAGGCCGTAAACGACCGTAGATATCCTTTAGTGCTTCTTCGGTTCGAGTATCTTTCGGATCTTTATGAACATCTTTTTCTAAAGTTAGCGAAAGACTATCGTTACTGCCTAAGATATCGGAAATTTCTTTATCAGAACTAAAGCCAAGAGCTCGCATTAATTCGGTGATCGGTAATTTCCTGGTTCGGTCAATCCGAACGTAAGACAAACCCTTTGAATCGTTTAGGAATTCCATCCAAGCACCACGGTTTGGAATAATGGTGGTACCGTAAACGATTCGACCGCGCTTATCTTTATCCTTATGGAAGAAAACGCCGGGTGAACGAACGAGTTGTGAAACTACCACTCGTTCGGCACCGTTGATAATGAAAGTTCCTTGGTCAGTCATCAACGGCAAATCACCAAAGAACACGTCTTGGGTCTTAATTTCACCAGTATTATGGTTAGTTAACTCAAGTGTTACGTGCAACGGAGCCGTGTAATTAGCTTCATGAGCCCGCGCTTCTGCTTCAGTGTACTTAGGTGTTCCTAATTTGTAGCCAATATAACCTAAAGATAAATTACCTTTAAAATCATTAATTGGCATAATGTTTTGAAACATTTCATCAATGCCTTTATCCAAGAACCATTTGTAAGAATCAGTCTGGACGGCAGTTAAATTAGGCAGATCAAGTACTTTTTTAATTCGAGCATAGTTTCTGCGAACCCGGTGTTTACCGTATCTAACTAAATGTCCTGCTGCCAAGTTATTCACCCCTCAAAAAATGCCAGTAATATTACATTTTGATTACAATTAAAGCTGCAAACCGTCAATTGCAACCGGAAGACAAAAAAATCCAAAAATAAGGCAACACCTTACTTTTGGTTTATGCAGGTTCCTAACGGACAATAGATCGTTAGTACCCCATTTCAATCTACTAATTAATCATAATTAAAATTAAGGTCAATGTCAATCGTAATCAGGAATTAACCGATGATTTAGTCTTTAATTTAGATTTAGCGCGATAAGTCCGGATCATGATTTTACCCTGGCGAGCACCAATCGTAACCGAATCGCCGGGAGTAATTTTATGCGAAAGCAATTCACTGCTTAACGGGTCTTCAACCTGATTCTGTAAAACCCTTCGAATCGGTCGCGCTCCGTATTCAGGATTGTAGCCATTATTTGCAATTACCTGAACTGCAGCCGGAGTCATATTAATCTTAATATTCTTGTGAATAACCCGCTTTAGCAATCGGTTAGCCATCAATTTAACGATTTTACCAATCTGAGGCCTAGTCAACGAATGGAAAACGATTACGTCATCAATCCGGTTAATAAATTCGGGACGGAAATGCTCTTTCAATGCTTGGCGAATGGTCGCCGCCATGGCTTGATAACCTTGATTTTGGTTTTCGTTGCCAAAGCCAACCGTCTTTTGGTCACGAAGCGTCGTTGCCCCAAGGTTCGAAGTCATGATAATGATGGTGTTTCGAAAATCAACCCGACGACCCTTTGTATCGGTCAAATATCCATCATCAAGAACCTGAAGCAGAATGTTAAAGACGTCAGGATTCGCCTTTTCAACTTCATCAAAAAGGACCACTGAATACGGGTGTTCACGAACTTTATCGGTTAACTGGCCACCTTCGCTGTAACCAACGTAACCAGGTGCTGAACCAATCAAGCGACTTGTGGAATACTTTTCCATGTATTCGCCCATATCGATCCGAATTAAATCCTTTTCGGAACCAAAAACGGTCCTGGCTAATTCTTTTGCCAACTGGGTTTTGCCAACTCCGGTCGGTCCCAGAAACATAAACGAGCCAATCGGTCGGTTAGGATCTTTCAAACCGCTTCGGGCGCGGCGAATGGATTTAGAAACCGCTGAAACCGCTTCATCCTGGCCAATGATCCGGCGATGCAAAATCTTTTCTAAATTGACTAACCGTTCTTCGTCACTCTTGGTCAACCGAGTTACCGGAATGCCGGTCCATTCAGAAACCACTTTAGCCACATCTTCAGGAGTCTCACGTAATGAATAATGATTCGGCTTTTGCTGTTGAGCCGCCCGGTGCGCCTTTTGCTGAGCTAAATGAATCTGATCCTTTAAAGCCAGCTGATGATTCCTGATTTCGGCCGCCCGTTCAAAATGCTGATGCTCAATGGCGGCTTCTTTTTCTTTTGCTAATTTCAAATAACGACTGCGGTCTTTAGACATCCGACCGGGCTGATGGTCAACTTTAATCATCGCGGCCGATTCATCCATTAGATCAATCGCCTTATCGGGTAAGAAACGTCCCTGAATGTAACGGCTTGACAGGCGAACCGCTGCTTTCAACGCCGCGTCAGTAATGGTAACGTGGTGGAACTTTTCGTAATTCAACCGAAGTCCTTGTAAAATCTTAAACGTTTGTTTAGGGGTCGGTTCTTTAACTTCAATCGTAGCGAAGCGACGCTCCAAAGCGGCATCTGGTTCAATGTGTTTCCGGTATTCATCCAAAGTGGTCGCGCCCATTAACTGAAAATCACCACGGGCTAACGACGGCTTCAAAATGTTGGAAGCATCGATCGCGCCTTCAGCGCCACCGGCACCAACCAAGGTGTGCAATTCATCGACAAATAAGATTACGTGACCATCGCTCTTGATTTCGTGAATAATTTTTCGCAGTCGGTTTTCAAATTCACCACGGTACTTAGTTCCGGCCACTAACGATCCCATATCAAGCGACATCAAACGTTTGTGGGCCATTTCGGATGGCACTTCACCATTGACGATTTTCTCAGCTAAACCTTCAGCAATTGCGGTTTTGCCAACTCCAGGCTCACCCAACAAAACCGGATTATTCTTGGTTCGACGACTCAAAATTTGAATTACCCGTTTAATTTCTCGCTTGCGACCGATCGTGGGATCAACTTTACCTTCACGAGCTTTCTGGGTTAAATCAGTTGCTAGCGCGTTCAAGGTCGGGGTTGATCCGCTCCGGTGCTGGCTTCGACTCTGGTTAATCTTCATTTGTTGAGGGGAAGTTGCACTAACCCCCATTTTGCGCAGAGTTACGACTTTAACGTTCTGGGGCTTAATCCCCAACGAAATCAGGATTCGGGAAGAAAGAATCGTGTTGTCATTTAACAGGGCCAATAACAAATGTTCAGTCCCGACCTTGGTCGCGCCATACTGCCTGGCGATTTTGGCAGCGTTCGATAAAATTAACTTAGCTTTTGGCGAATACGGTAAATAATTTCCGGGGCCCATTCCTTTTAAAGTCCCGTAGCCAGTAAATCGGCTAATTTCACCCTTGATATCGGTTTCGTTAACCGAAAATTGTTGAAGTGACTGGTGAGCAATCCCGTTCGGCTCCATCGCTAGTGCAAGTAACAAATGCTCGGTCCCAATTGCCTGATGGCGAAAGTACTTAGCTTCCTTTTGCGCAAGAACCAAAACATTTTTAGCACTCGGGGTAAATAAATTATTCATAAATAACCTCACTTTCTAGATTTCGTACCTAAGATGATTCAAGATTGAAATCATAATCTGAGCGCGAACCTTATTTTCTAAATCAGTATCGTTTAAATCTAAAGCTCGTTTACTAATTACCGCCAAAATTACGTTTGAATCGCGTTTATTCAAGATTTGGTTTTGAAAAAGGGTCCTGACTAACGAAATCCCGTCCTTTTGGGATAAACTTGAACCCACTTTTCGGATTAAAACGTCCAGCGGCTTAGAATTATTAATCAAGTGAACCCGTTTAATGCGGATGTATCCACCACCGCCACGTTTACTTTTGACTAAGTAACCATTAGCGATCGTGAACCTGGTCTTAATCACGTAGTTAATCTGGGAAGGCACCACGTCAAACAAATTAGCCACTTCGGAACGGCTAATCTCAATTTGATTATTATCGCCAAAAACTTTTTTCAAATATTTTTCAATAACGTTTGAAATATTTTGCCCTGGCATCTTAATCCCAGCTTTTGACTAATCTTGACTATCATTGTAAAAAATTTAAGTCCCGATGAAAAGAATTTTGCACTTAAATTAATTTTAGGCACAAAAAAATCGGGAAGACAAGATTCGAACTTGCGACCTCTGCGTCCCGAACGCAGCGCTCTACCAAGCTGAGCTACTTCCCGATAATTGGTAATTAAATATTGAAATAATGTAAAGTCGGGAAGACAGGATCCGAACCTGCGACCTCCTGCTCCCAAAGCAGGCGCTCTACCAAGCTGAGCTACTTCCCGATAACTAATGCATCCAGTGAGGTTCGAACTCACAACCTGCTGATTCGTAATCAGCCACTCTATCCAGTTGCGCTATGGATGCATCTACATGCCGAGGATCGGGCTCGAACCGATACGGACAAAAATGTCCGCGGGATTTTAAATCCCGTGCGTCTGCCAATTCCG
>CAKQCC010000061.1 GCA_934216625.1 uncultured Lactobacillaceae bacterium | reverse complement strand
CAGCATTAAGGTTGCTGTGGCTGCCTTGAACATAGCCGCTTGGTAAACCAGGTAATGATTTTGGATCGTTAACTTCAGTCTCTTCTTTAGTCGGGTCTTGATTTGGTAAGTCCTTGTTATTATTTTGATAATCAAACCGGTAGATGTTCTTAATCCTTGCAATCTTGACTTTGACGTTATTAACGGGCCCGTAATAGCGGTAACTACCTTTACCTTTATCGCTAGTCGTGTAGAAATTAGCGGCGGTTTGAGCCGGCTGATCAGGACTGTCTGGATTATCGATTACGTGATAATACTGACTAAGATTGCTGATGGTGTTTAAATTATCGTGATTGGGGTCTTCGCCCTCAGTGATTTCGTTAGAAATTTTCTTCCCGGTGTTTGCGTCAACGTAGTTGTATTGGTAACCGGCTTTGGTCGGAACTAGATTAATACTATATTCAGTTTCGTTACCATAATATTCCTCACCATCTGGTGACTGGTAGGTGACGCCTGGATTAGGAATTGGATGAGCATAATTTAAATTTCCGTTTTTAACATCGGTGTGCCAACCCTTTGGCACCACTTTAGGATTATTCCAGCTTGACGTGTCCTGGCTGAACACTGGATTGCCAATTTGGGCACCGGTCCGTTCGTTATTGTAGTAAAATACGTTAGTATTACGCTTTTTAATTACCGGGATTTTAACCGAGTAAATGTCACCCTGATATTTCTTAGAATTAAAAGTGAAAACGGTGTTTGATTTAACCAGGGTTTCTTCCGGGTTATTATCCGACCCCCTTGCGTAATTTTTAGGTAAGGATTCAGGATCTGGACTTAACGATTCTTGCTGACTTGGGTTTTGATTCGGCAAGTCTTTCCCATTACCCTTATTTTGAAAGTCGAATTGGTAAAGGACCGCACTAGGTAAGCTAGAATCTGAATTATTGTCACGTAACCTATGCTGATCTGAATAGCTTGGAATGGAGCTAAATAAGGTATCTCCATTAGCGTATCCTCTGTATGTATTTTGGTCATTAGATGGGTGAAGTGATCCACGATTTTGGTTGTTTGCAAAGTGTTTGATATTATCACTACCTATTCTTAAATTAGCACGCGGATTATTTATTGATTCTTTCGTAAGGGGATTTTGAGAATTGGAATGTTGAGGAGTCGAATCTTGACCGATTAAAGTGTTTCTCCGATCACTTTGGGTTTGGTTAACTTGACCAGTCGAATGATTGTCGCTCGTATCAGCCGCGTGGGCGTTTACGTGACTAGCGGTTGCGCCGCTTCCCAGAATTGCGGCTAAAATCCCCGTATAAATCCAAAATTTCTTGGACTTGTAAGCTTTAACGTGATATTTTGAATTTCTTAAAAATCTGCTCTTAAATCTCAAAGATCGTTTCGTCATTATAAAAGGCCTTCTTAACGAGATGATTGATCTTCGAACGTTTAGTTTATAATTAGTTCTACTATAAGTAATGTTATAACAATTAGCGTTGATTTACCAATGTTACTAAAAAAGCGCAATTTTAAATTGCGCCTTTAATTTTGAATTGATTTATTTCTAGGCTTGTTTAGGTTTTAATTGATCGACGTTGGGTTTTAGAATTGCTTGCAGGCGGCTTCCCGGAACGTAAACGTGGTGCTGGTAATCGAAATTATTGGCCCACAAATTGCAATTTAAGACCTGCCGAATTGGTTTCAGGAGTTTTGCTAAGACGATTAGATCGTTGTCGGTTACCGTATATTTAGCTTGAAGGGTCTTGAGTAATCGAGAAAGTAGCTGATTACTTCTCGAAATGTCATCATCTTCGTTGAAGTCCGGTTGCTCAATCACGAACCGTTTCCAGAAAGCTTTGAAAAACTTTTGGAAGCGCTTCGTTTTGGGATTAAGGGGACTCTTCTTGAAACCATTTAAAATGGCGTTTCGCTGGTCGTCATTCATTGATTTGGAATAAAGAGTAACGTGACTTCCCTTTTTAAAGTTCGCCGGATTTTCGTAACTTTTGCCCAGTGGGAATGATAAGTTGGTTAAAAACACGTATTGGTCAATGTTTGATTTAAGGTGTTTTTGGCGGTCGATACTTTCGGCCACAAAAGTGTCAAGCATAGTTGAAAGACGATGATTGTGACTGTAAGTGACTTGATAGTGAACACTTTGTCCGTTGTCGAACTGCCACTCGATATCTTCATGAGCTGGATCAATTTTGATTTTAGCCAAATGATCAAGATCATTGGCGTGCTTGAAAACAAGGTAGATTCCGGTATCAAGCATAAAATGTTCTTGCTTAGTTAGTTTAGTTAGGTCTTTTAGATCCATGACGATTCTTCCTTTTATTTATAATCAAATTCGAGTCGCTTTAATTCAAGTTTACCAACGTGGGTCACCCATGGTTTACTGCTCCCCGAATCGAGATCCGGAATCGGCTTAGTGTAGTTTGCGCCTTGAAGTTTAATCGGGCAATTCAAGAATTGGTTATGATTAGCGTCAATCAACCTTAAAGTATCCGCCACCAGATGATTTCCTGGGTCGACTTGGTTGGCCTTTCGGATCGCCGCTTGGTAAGCTGCCGAATCATTTTCGGCTTTGTGAATGAGTGTCTTGAGGACGATATAAGTTACTTGATCTTCTGGATTCATGTTTTCCCTTCTTTACTTATAGAATAACAGGTTTAATCTCGCATGTCATTAATCCGGTTGACGGTTGATACAAACAAGCTGATGCTTAGAACCGGGATGATAATGAGCGAAAAGAAAAAGGCGATGATCAGCACGATTTTTAGTTTGTTAATTGATGACGAAATGGTGAAGATGGTGCCGATCAAAGTCGCGTAGATTGTGAACATATTAATAATGTACTGAAGAACTTCATTGTAGATGTTGCGCATGAAGCGATTGAGCTTTTTAGTGATTTTTTGATTCGTTAGATTGGCCTGATGGTACGTTCGGCATAGCCACATAATTACGAGTAGGTAAGTTACTAATAATAAGATGTAGATAAAAATGTTGCTAGTAACGTCAAAGACGATGTATTTGCTGACCATCCCAAGTGAAATGGCGTGGGTAAACGTTTTAATCAACCGGCCGCTCATTACTGAGATCGGGTAGGCCACCCCGAACATAAATAATAGAAAGTGAACGTTCCGGTCACTGACCAGTTGAGCAATTTTAATTAGAACTCCGGGGTTGTCCCGGTCTAGTTTTTCACGATGATTACGATAATAAAAGTGTAATAACTTTTTGACCGAAAGTTTTCGGTGTCTCGATTTAAATTCAAGTTGGGCTAACAAACGCTGGGTCTTTTTAAGCTGCTCCAATAATTCTTGGTCGTCCACGAAATTCTCCCTTACCAACTTTAGTTTAGCATACCTTAATTTTTGATAACAAAAAGATTGGTGAATCGAAAAAGGGTTAAATCATAAATCGTTAATTAGATCATTGCTTAATGCTAATTAATTTGGCGTTAGCTTCGGAGTAAAGCTCCCACATCATGAACGGTATCTTTAGATCCGAAATAACTTGCCAGGCTGGTGATCATGGTCAATAATTAAGACCGGTTTGATTACTGAACCATCGTTTGAAACTTGGTTAATTTCTAAATTAGGTGATCTTGGATGAATGATTTGCGTCAATTCCGGTTCCAAATTAAACGACAGGCTAATTTGATTCGGACCGATCAACTGGCGATTACCGATCGGTTAATTTTAGCGAGAAGTTTGCTCGAAAACGTTGCCATTTTTAATTTTATTCAGGAGCGGCCTGGCCCTCGACTGGAACTTTTTAAGTGTTACGGAGCTTTTGAGTGGGGCACTCACCGCATCAATCGTGATTTCCGTTCGCCCCGAATTCGTCAACGTAAATTTAGGACGTTCTTGGAAAAATTAGCGGCTAAATATCCGGTTGGCTTTGCTAAATACGGTCACTTAATTCAACGCCGGGTTTGCCGGAGGTTAGCTGGTCGTAACCAACAGCAGTTCAAAATTATGACCAGCGAGAAGCCGGAATTTAAAGCCAGGCAAATCAATTTGATGGCCCGTGATTTAGCTAGTCACCTGGTTACTAAACTACCGTTTCCGTACCGAATTGTTTTCGGCAAGGGCATTACCAGCTTCGTATTAAAGTATTCCGGAATTGACCGGGGGACCTATTGGCTATTAGCTGACCTTTCACACGGGATCCTGTTTAGCGAAGTAATTAGTCGCCAATCTTTAGTTAAAATCGTTTTAACGGTCGTCAAAGTCGTTGATTCTCAATTCAAAAGCTGACTGGTTCTGTTATAATAAAAAATGAATTATTTTTAGAAGTGGTGATGCCATGCATTCTAAGTACTTAAATCGAAATACCTACATTGGTTTTTTTAGTGTCTTGATTCTAATCGCCTGCGTTTGGAAACGCTTTTCTCCGTCCAAATTACCTAATTATTCATCAATTATGAGCGACACCATTTCGTTCGCATCGTTTATTACTTGCCTGATGTTTATTGGGCTAGCTTATCTGCCGATGCAGAGTGACTCACAGTTTATGCACGCCATGCAGGATTTGCAGACCGACATCGTAATTATGCATCAGATCCTGATCACGATTACGATTTACTTTACCATTTCAGTAATTTCACTGCTGTCGTTGGCCTTTAATTTTCCGGGGACTTACTGGATTTCAATCTTGTTAGCTTCGTTATGGTTGTCATTGCTAATTGCCGGAATTTTAGAAGTTTCGACGTTGATCTACGAATTATTCCGGATTACGTTATACATTTCACAAGAACATAACAAAGATGATAATGATTATTAGTTTTCGGAAAGGAGCTTTAGCGTGAATCGTCAGAAATTATACCGGCGGTTGGTGATTACACTGAACGCGATTACGTTCGGACTGCTGATGATTGATTTAGTGTGTGTATTATCGCGAGTTTCGGTTCGGCCGCTGGGCTTAGTGTGGAACTGGGTCGGGGTGGCAATTACGATTTTTATCGACACTTGCCAAACTGACGTTCTAGCTAAGGTCAGAAAAAAAGGCATCGCAATTTTAGAAATTGATGCCGTGATTATTTATTCATTGATTTTCGCGTTGATTTCGATCGCGAGCTAAATATCGATGTAGTAGTGATTATTAGCTGAAATCTGGTAAGCAAAAACCGATTTGGTTAGGGTAATCAGCCAGTTGATCCCGTCAACCAGTTGCTGGTAACCATGAGCTTTTAAGCTTAATGAGTGGTTAGCGTAATTAGTGCGGACGTTTTGCTGGTGCGCGTCGTAACCTCTGGCTTC
>CAKQCC010000060.1 GCA_934216625.1 uncultured Lactobacillaceae bacterium | reverse complement strand
GCCTAAAGTCAACAGCTGAAGAGCAAAAAACGCTACTAAGTGACCGGCAAACAAGCCATTCTTCAAAATATCAAGATGAATAATGGGTGTTTTAATCGCATTAGAACGGTGAACCAGCATCCCAAGCGCAATAATGCCAATTAAAATTGGCAACAACGAAGTCACGCTAAGGAACGTTCCTTTACCCATACTGCTGAAGCCGTAGACCAGGCCAATAAAGGTAACGGCAATTTCGAGCATACTTAAAACATCAAAGTGGGTTCTGCGAACTTTACTTTTCTGCTGAATTGAGAAAAGCCCAACCAGCAGTGAAATCACTAGAATTGGCAACAAGAAAATAAAGATGAAGCGCCAGCCAAGCGTTGACACTACAAAGCCGCCGAACGTTGGTCCAACGGCTGGCGCGATGGCGGTGATTAGTGAGCCAACGCCCATCATCATCCCGATCTTTGATTCCGGAACCTGTTCCAGAATAATGTTAAACATTAGCGGCAGCGCAATTCCGGTGCCACAGCCTTGAACGACCCGGCCCAACAGTAAAATTGGGAAAATCGGTGCGGCGGCATCTAAAACTAATCCGATGATAAACAATAAATTCGCCGTAATAAACAACGATTTAGTGCGAAAACTTCGCTTCATGACGGCCGACAAAGGCACGATCATGGCAACGACCAGCAAGTAAATCGTGGTCATCCATTGAACAGTACTGGTGCTAATGCCAAATTCCTGCATTAACGTCGGGAACGTAATGTTCATGGCCGTTTCAACCACGACTCCACAAAATGACATGATGCCGGTCGCAATAATCGCACCAATCACTTTTGGTGAGATTTTTTGACTATTATCCAAAATTGATCCCCTTTCGATTTAACGATTAGCTAAAAAATTTAATAACCGGTTTAACAATTTAACTTCACCAGGACTAAAATTGCGGTTAATTTGACGTTGCTGTTCGTGCATGTACCTGGTAATGATCTGTTCAAGCCGCAACGATTTCGGTGTTAATTTCACCTGTCGCTGCCGAGCATCCATGCGACTGGGTTGCCTGGACACCAACCCCCGATTCTCCATTCGCTTTAATAATGCCGAAGCTGTCGAACGGCGAATCAAAAATTCGTGTTCAATATCCCGTTGATCAATTTCCTGATTTTGGTGCAAACACAGGAAATCAATCAATGACATTTGAACCGCCGTTAGCCCGTAATGACTCGCAAAATGATTAAATCGACGCGTTAAATTAGCCGAAGCCTTTTTAATTAGCCGACCAAAATCCTTCATTTCAGCTAACCACCTTCATATCGTTAGCACACTAACGATTATATCAAATTAACCCCCCTAAAGTAAGGATTAATTTGATAATAATTTAATTTCTAATTCTGAATTTCTTTCTTAACCGACTTGCTTTTGGCGTTCCCAAAATTTTATCAGCAAGGTGACTTTTCAGGACACAATAACCGTAAGAAAAGCCACTAATCAGAACCGCAATCATGACCACCACCAGACTGCCGTCCCGGCTATAAACGTTGAGGAACGGACGTAAGTAATGATTGCCAGCAGTTACCGCGACCAGCGCTTCAACGTACACCAAGATCGAACAAAGCAAAATCCCGTTAGTGTCAGTCGCGATCTGGCTGTAATTGATCCCGAACTGCCGGTCCATCGAACGTAAGATTAAGCCGCTAGCAACTAGGAAACCGATGGCACTCGATAGCATTGGTCCGAACGTTCCGCAGAAGTAAATTAGCGGCGCCTGAGTAATCACTTTCGCGACGATTCCCCAGAAGAAGTAGCCGACCGCTCGCTTATTCTGAGAAATTCCCTGCATCATGGCACTGACCACGGTAAAGATCCCGAAAGTAATGGCAACTAACGAATAGAAAGACAGAACGTTAGCAGACAAAGCGTCGTAGCTAGTTCCGTAAAACAGGCGATTTAACGGACCCGCTATGGCAGTCATTCCGAGTGAACTGGGCAGCATAATTAATTCAAACAGTACCAAGGCGTTAGTAATCTGCTGCCGGATTTCGGTTTTGTCTTTTCGGGTGTAAGCTTCCGATAGTAACGGTACGACGGTGATGGCAATCGCACTCGATAGTGAAATCGTAATCATAACTAATTTATTAGCGTTCCCGGCAAAAATAGCGTAGAGATCGTTAATCATCGGCTTGCTGTAACTCCGAAACATGTGCATTAATTTAAAGAACGAATATTGATCAATTAGCTGAAAAATTGACGTTCCGGCACCTAAAATAATAAACGGAACCGATTGCTGAATAATTTCATGGTACAGTTCTTTGGTCGGCACCTTCACCTGATGGTTACTGTGGCGGACTAAACTCCGGTAGTAACTGTGCCGGCGAAGATAATAGCAGCCTAGAATCAAAAAGCCGGCTACCGCACCTACAAAAGCCGCAAGCGTTGACTGTGAAACGGCAGTAATCCAGTTTCCGTGCATGACCCGCATGATTAGGTAAGCCGTCCCCAGCATGTACGCAACCCGGACCAGTTGTTCGGCAAATTGTGAAATTGCGCTGGGCGCCATATCTTGATAACCTTGAAAGAAACCGCGGGTAATGCTCATGGACGGAATAATCAGCACGGCCCAGGCTAGCGAGTGCATCACCGGGATTACGTCGGCGTTATCATTATCAAGCCAAGGGGCTCCGAAGAAAAAGATCCCGGCGCAAACGATTCCGATCGACATCGAAAGCAGCAGGCCCCGTTTATAAAGTTTAACCCCAACTCCGTATTCATTCAGAGCGTTGTAATGGGCCACTTGCTTTGCGATTGCCGAAGGGATTCCGGCAATTGCGATAATTAATAGCGTCGCGTAAACGTTATAGCCTTGAACATATAAAGCATTGGCCGGTAAGTACTTACTAGCGAACCATTTGCTCCACGGAATAATGTAGATGGCCCCTAAAATTCTGGAAAAAATACTGCCAGCGGTCATCCAAGTGGATCCAGCCACCATTTTCGATTGGTCAGAACTTTCTGATTGCGATCGATCTTTTTTTTGCATGCTTTAAATTGCCTGCTTTCTGTCAATGTACTCCATAATTATTAATTTAGACAAGAGCTAATTTTAATTTTAAACATTCTTGATATAGTAATCAACGGAAAGAAAAAGCTGGTGAAAATAAATTCACCAGCTTAATCAATTTAATTTTTAAAATGATTAATTTGCCACGACATTAACAATCTTTCCTGGAATTACGATCACTTTTCGGATCTGCTTACCGTTCGTAAACTTTTTGATCCGCTGGTTTGCTAACGCGGTCTGCTTAATCTGATCCTTTGAAGTCCCTTTCGCGAACTTCAGAACCACCCGGACTTTGCCGTTAACCTGAATCGCCATCTTCATGGTCGACTTAACCAATTGCTTTGGATCGTACTTCGGCCACGGTTCGTAAGTAATGGTGTGGTCATGTCCTAATTTCTGCCAGAACTCTTCACAAACGTGTGGAGTAATCGGGTAAAGTAACTTCACGAAGCCTTCAATATAGCGCTTTGGAATTACTTTAGCCTTGTAAGCGTGATTGATAAAGATCATCATCTGCGAAATCGCCACGTCAAAATGCAGCTTAGTATAGTCATCCGTCACGATTTTCACGGTCTGGTTATAAATCCGGTCCAAAGAATGATCGTTTCGGTCGCCGATGTTTGAACGAACCTGATCCTGATCGTTTAAAATCAGGCGCCAAATTCGGTTAATCCAGCGGTAAGAACCCGTAATGTCCTTAGTGCTCCAAGGTTTTGAAGCGGTCAGCGGGCCCATGAACATTTCGTACAAGCGTAACGTATCGGCACCGTACTTTTTAACGATGTCGTCAGGGTTCACTACGTTGCCCTTGGACTTCGACATCTTAACGTGGCCCTTGCCAAGAATCATCCCCTGGTTAACCAATTTATGGAACGGTTCTTTAGTGGGTACAACACCTAAATCGTACAGGAACTTATGCCAGAAACGGGAGTACAGCAAATGCAGAACCGCGTGTTCAGCACCACCGATGTACAAGTCAACCGGCAACCAGTATTTTAAGGCCTTCTGATTGGCAAATTCCTTGTCATTATGCGGATCACAATAACGCAGGTAATACCAGCAGCTACCGGCCCATTGCGGCATGGTGTTAGTTTCGCGACGGCCCTTCATGCCGGTTTTCGGGTCGGTGACGTTAACCCAATCCTTGATGTTGGCCAGTGGGCTTTCCATGCTGCCGGATTCCTTCAGGTCATCAGCTTTCGGTAGTTTCAGCGGCAACTGGTCTTCCGGCACTAACGTAGTCTTACCGTTTTCCCAGTGAATCACCGGAATCGGTTCGCCCCAATAACGCTGACGAGAGAAAATCCAGTCCCGCAAGCGGTAATTGGTCTTGGGCTGGCCAGCGTGATGCTTCTGCAGCCACTGGATCATGGCGTGAATAGCCTGCTTTTTGTTCATCCCGTTCACGAAGCCGGAGTTAATATGAATGCCGTCACCGGTGTAGGCAGCTTTTTGAATATTACCGCCCTTAATCACCTGAATCATCGGCAACTTGAATTTCTTGGCGAACGCGTAATCACGGGTATCATGAGCCGGAACGGCCATGATGGCACCGGTGCCGTAAGACGGCAAAACGTAATCACCGATCCAAATCGGTAATTTCCGGTGGTTAACCGGGTTAATTGCGTAAGCACCGGTAAAGGCCCCGGTTTTGTGTTTATTCAAATCGGTTCGTTCTAGATCGGACTTCGTCGAAACTTTGTGCTGGTACGCTTTAATTTTAGCCTTTTGCTTCGGGGTCGTAATTTGGTTGACCAGATGATGTTCAGGCGCCAAGACCATGTAAGTTGCGCCAAACAGGGTGTCGGGCCGGGTCGTGAAGACCTGGATCTTGGCTTTCGGATGCCCAGCAACTTGGAAGTAAACACTGGCACCGCGGGAACGACCGATCCAGTTACGTTGCATTTCCTTGATGCTCTTGGGCCAATCTAGATCATTCAAGCCTTCGATCAAGCGGTCGGCGTACTTAGTGATCCGCAAGACCCATTGCCGCATCGGTTTTCGGTAAACCGGGTAGCCGCCTCGTTTGGTTTTACCGTCCTCGACTTCTTCGTTGGCAACCACGGTGCCGCCCATGAAATCGGGGGCCCAGTTAACTTCGATCTTGTTTTCGTAAGCTAAACCGTGCTTGTACATTTGTTCAAAAATCCACTGGGTCCACTTGTAATAACTCGGGTCCGAAGTGTTGACTTCACGATCCCAGTCGTAGGAAAAGCCCAATGACTGAATCTGGCGTCGGAAGTGATTAATGTTTTCTTCAGTAAACTTACCAGGTTCGTGGCCGGTTTTCAGGGCATATTGTTCAGCCGGCAAGCCGAACGCATCCCAGCCCATCGGG